>CAZNQF010000082.1:0-8668 GCA_964575125.1 uncultured bacterium | reverse complement strand
GCTAGACAGGCAAAACCATTTTTACGCCAGATAATGCAGGAATTCGATTCTAATGAAAAGCTTAAACAACTTTATCCAGATATCTTATGGGAAAAGCCTAGACTTCAGGCTCCAAAATGGGCTGAGAATGAGGGTATATGTGTTAGGAGATTTGCTAACCCGAAGGAACAAACTATTGAGGCCCACGGACTTGTGGATGGTCAGCCTACTGGACGACATTTTGATCTTATCATTTATGATGACGTAGTGGTCCAAGAGTCGGTTAATACTCCAGAACAGATTTCCAAAACTACCACCCAGTGGGAATTGTCGTTGAACTTAGGATCAACACATAGTCCACGTTATCAGTATGCAGGAACTCGTTACTCATATGGTGATACCTATGGGACTATTCTACAACGCGCTGCTGTAAAACCTAGAATTCATCCAGCAACCGTAGATGGAAAGATGGACGGTGAGCCAGTTTTTCTTGAACAAAAAAGATGGGAAGAAATCAAGAAAACAACATCTACTTATACGGTAGCTTGCCAGCAGCTTTTAAATCCCATTGCTGGTTCTGACGTATCGTTTAAGGAAGAGTGGTGGAATGAGTGGGAGATTCGGCCTTATACTTTGAATGCTTATATTATGTGTGATCCCGCGCATTCAAGAAAAAGGGAATCGAATAGGACAGCTATTGCTGTTGTTGGTATTGATGGAAACTATAATAAGTTCCTTCTTGATGGCGTCTGTCATAGGCTCTCCTTATCAGAAAGGTGGGAAGCATTAAAAATGCTTAGAACAAAATGGAAGAGAGCGCCGGGTATAAGAGAGGTTAAGGTTGGCTATGAAAGATACGGGGCGCAGTCTGATATAGAACATTTTAAAGAGATGATGCGTATTGACGGAAGTTCTTTTCCTGTATACGAATTGAATTGGACGGGTGGTGGTGGATCACAATCAAAGAGAGATAGGATACAAAGACTTGAACCTGATCTAAAAGATGGCTCTTTTTTCTTTCCTTTTCCAACTGATGAAACCAGATTAACTTCTCATCAAAAAGATTACAAAGCGAAAAAGCAAGAGTTTCTTATTTCTAAAAAGATAATGAGAAAGAATGAAGAGGGTAGGGTTTACGACTTAGTTGATTGGGTTAAAAAGAATGAGTATAGCCTTTTCCCAACTATACATCCAGACTTTTTGGATGCTCTTTCTAGGATTTATGATATGGACCCAATGCCTCCAATATCAAGAACTAGACAAGCATTGGAACCAGAAGCAGAGGCTAGATATTAATGGCTAGAACATTCAGGATAGGCGGAAGGAGAGTTGGGCCTCCAAAGCGTGTAGCTTACCGCATGACAAATGGAAGAAAGTTCTATGAAAAATCTCCAAGGGCTTTTCCTTATGGAGCGCTTCCCTATGTCGAGCCATATTACTGGGTGGCTGGATATGCTGAAAATGAATTATAATTATAGGAGTTATTGAAATGCCAGTCACAATTGTTACGAGAGCCGGGAAAGGTTCTCCATTAACTTATAATGAAGTTGATGCGAATTTTAATAACTTAAATAGCGGCAAAGACGACACTATAAATAATCTTGGTCTAATTGCCTCTATGGATAAGACCGCTGATTTTATAGCAATTTATGATGCATCTGCTTCAGCGGTAAAGAAGATAGCGCCTCTTAATACGGTTTTCTTTAATAGAACCTTGGTTATAAAAGCGTTGCCAGACGGCATTCCAACTTATGTGGGAAATGGGATTGCTCGTATAACGGTTCCTCAAACTCTTGACGACTTATACTTAAGCAATGTTGCTGGAGAGATTGGGGCGCATGTTTATACTGCTGGAACAACAGGCGTGACAACAGTTATGATCCATAATGAAACAGATGGTAATGATATGCTCTCTACTGGAATTACTATAGATTCTGGTGAGGTTGATTCTAAAACCGCCGCAACCGCCCCAGTTGTAAATACAAACAATCAGGTTAGCACAGCAGATGTGATTCGTATTGATATTGATACGATTTGTTCAGGCACTGCTGCCAACGGTCTTGAAATAAGGATGCAATTTAAAGGTGCTTAAATCTTCTATGCAGGGACATGCTCCCTCAGTTAAAGTTGGTAGACCAGTTCCAGATATTATTTGTTCTCTTAATACTGATGAAGAGTTTATAAGAGACAATATAAAACGCAATGTTAAACTTGGCATTCAGCAAGTTGAACCGCACGAGACTCAGGATAAAGTAGTTGCTTTGGTTCTTGGCGGCTCTTCTCTTAAGGAAACATTTGAAGACCTTAAAGAAAAGAAAAGAAATGGAATGCCAGTTATTACAGTTAATGGGTCTTATGAGTATTGCCTAAAGAATGGAGTTACTCCTTCCGCAATGGTGATGCTAGACGCAAGAGAATTTAATAACAGATTTGTAGATTTAAAGGTAGACACTTGTAAGTATTTTATTTCTTCTCAATGTCATCCGTCTGTTTTTGAGAAACTCAAAGACAACTATGTTTGGATATGGCACGTTGCGGGAGATGAAAACACAGACCTTCTCGATGAAGCTTATGACGGAAAGTATTTTCCGATAATGGGTGGCTCTACTGTTTCATTAAGAGCGATTCATCTTTTCAGACTTCTTGGTTTTAGGAGGTTTGAAATTTACGGATGGGATAGTTGTATATTTGAAGATCATCATGCTTATGACCAGCAAGAGAATGATGGTGAAGAGGAGATGGATGTAATAGTTGCTGGAAAACAATTTAGGTGTACTGCAGCGCATTATCATCAAGCAAAGGAGTTTGTGGACATGATAGCCAAGACTGGACAATCGTATGAGATGATTGTGCATGGAGATGGCCTAATCTCTCATATAATTAAGAATCCAGATTCATTGAGGAAAAAAGAGGAGGTAAACTAATATGGCTGCTACTGCTTGGAGTTTTTATAATTCCTTTAGAGAATATCTTGGCAAAGCGGACTTTGATTTAGCTGGTACTGGCACTGGTTTTAAGATGTCGTTACATACGTCTGCAGGAAGCGCTAATTTAAATAATGCTGCTTTATCCACTTATACTTCGCTTGGTAGCGAGGTAGCTAATGGTAATGGGTATACAACTGGCGGCGCTTCAGTAACAGCAAGGACTTGGGCTGCTGGCGCTTCTGCAGGAGTCTTTCGTTTTGATTCAACTGCTGTTGTATGGACCGCAACTGGCGGAAGTATTGCTAATGTCAAATACGCTGTTATTTATGAAGACGGTGGAAAGCTGATATGTTTTTCAAAGCTATCGACTTCTCAGTTTACGCTTGCTGAAGATAATACGTTGACTATTACGCCAAGTGCTAATGGTATTTTTGAACTGACTTAGGAGAATATCATGGCACTAGAATCGGCTTCGTGGATTACACAATTAGTTGATACAAATCCTACTTCCAGCGACCCAGTTAGTCAGGGCGACGACCATTTGCAAATGATCAAACTTGTCCTAAAGAACACATTTCCAAGCACCTCTACTGCTGCTCAGATTCCAAATATGTCTGGTCAGAGTGGAAAGTTTTTAACTAATGATGGAACAGACTCATCATGGGGGGCTGTTACTGGATTTGAAGCAGAAGGAACAGCGATTGCGATGGCAATTGCTCTAGGGGGTTAAATGGCTAATACATTTAAAAACCAAGGTGCAGCATTAACAACAGGTGGTGGTATCGTGTATACCGCACCTGCGGCTACGACATCTATTGTTCATTCTTGTTATGTCTCAAATATAGATGGGACTAATTCTGCTAATGTAGATATTAAGGCAAGAGCCACATCTTCTGATACTTATTTTTATGTTGCAAAGGGTATTCAGGTTCCGGGTGGATCAAGTTTGGTTTTAGATAAACCAATAGACTTGGAAGCAACTGGCGATGTGCATATGACTGCAAGCGCAAATAGTGATTTAGAAACAGTTCTTGGAATATTAGAGATAACATAATGTCTTATGTAGGAAGAGTAAATCAAAAGTCTAGCGATATTCGCAGGTTTGATGTAACAAGTTCTACTTCTGCTACGCATACATTAACGTGGGTTGCTCCTAACGAGCAATCGTTAATCGTTACAATTAATGGCGTTAAACAGCAGGAAGATGCTTATTCAGTTTCTGGGACTACGCTTACGTTAACCGATCCATTAATCGCTACTGATAAATTAGAAGTAATCGGAATCAATGATCTAGGCACTACGATTACGCCAGCGCAGAACTCGATAACCAATGATATGGTTTCAAGCACTGCCGCGATAGCTAATAGCAAGATGGCTTCAGACACTACTGATGCATCTAATATTTCATCTGGTACTTTAGGTACTGCAAGGATGGGTTCTGGGACAGCGAGTTCAAGCACAATCCTTTATGGGGATAATACTTGGGCTGCTCCCCCAGCGGAATATAATGATGCTGGTTTGCAAGATGACATAGCCCTGCTAGGTTTTAAGGTTGCTTCAAACGGCTCTCTTGCCAAATACAATTTAGTAGATCAAACCGTTGATGATTTTCAAGACACTTCTGGAGTAAATGCTAGTTCCTCTACTAACGAAGTGAGGGACTCATCAGGTAAATATTATGCTGGTGAGGCGGTAAACACCCCAACAGTAACTGGTGGTACGATTACTACAGATGGTTCTTACACTATCCATAAGTTTACGGCTGACGGTACTCTTGCCACAGATACAGCGCAAGATTATGAGGTTCTTATAGTTGGAGGAGGTGGCGGAGGCGGGTGACAATACGGAGGTGGGGGTGGAGCAGGTGGTCTTATCTACATTGATGGTTATGCTGTTACTGCTGCATCACATTCTGTTACTGTAGGTGACGGAGGTGCTGGAGCAACTTCAGCCTCTGGCGGTGGCTCAAACGGCGAAGATTCAGTTTTTATGAACTTAACCGCTTTAGGTGGGGGCGTTGGGGCATCTAATACTGGGCAACATAATGTAAATACTGGTGGCTCCGGTGGTGGTGGTGAAGATGGTGCCGGAACTCATGGTACTGCGGCTCAATCTAGTACTAACGATGGTCATTCTGGCTCTGGTTTTGGTAACAACGGTGCTGGAGGTGGGTCACATCATGGAGGTGGCGGAGGCGGTGCTGGAGTTGTTGGAGGAACCGCGAATGGTGGAGATGGTAAGCAATATGATATTTTAGTAAGTGGGTCCAATGTCTACTATGCTGGTGGGGGCGGAGGAGGCGGAGGTACATCTGGAGCAACTTATGGAACAGGTGGTCAAGGCGGTGGAGGAAATGGAGAGAACTGGGGAGTAACTGGAGAAACAGTAGGTGCAGCCAATACTGGTGGGGGCGGTGGAGGTGATGGGTCTGGAGACTCTAATGGTGCAGCAGGTGGTTCTGGTATCGTAATTTTACGCAGACCAACCAGTGGAACCACGCCTGCAAATATGACCTTAGTCTCAACCACAACAGCAGCACAAGCCGCTCCTACTAAGGGAGATATTGTGCTTACCTATACCAATGGTGCTGGAACAACAACCCTAGATACTGATCTCACCGCAGAGATATCGGCTGACGGTGGCTCTACATGGACAGCACTGGCTTTATCTTCTGAGGGCAGTACAGGCTCACATAACATCGCTACGTCCCATGATGTAACGATTAGTAGCACTATAACCGCACCTTATAACATGGCGTATAGAATAAAGACGCTTAACCAAAGTGTAAGCAAAACAACAAGAATACAGGCTGTTAGCCTTGGGTGGTCATAATGCCTAGAACAACTATAAGAACTGAAGACATCGCAGATAGCGAGATCACTACTGCTAAGATTCTTGATGGAACTATAGCTACTGGCGATATGGCAGTTGATCCGACTGATGCTTCTAATCTAGCATCGGGTAGAGTTGGAACAGCACGGATGGGTTCTGGAACAGCATCATCATCGACAGTCCTTTATGGGGATGGCTCATGGAAAGCAGAGCCTGTAACAGATACATCAAGCATAGAAGATGATATAGCCTTATTAGGATTTAAGGTTGCTTCAAATGGAAGCATGGCAAAGTATAATTTATCTGATCAGGTAATAGATGACTTCCAAGATTCTTCTGGAATTGATCTTTCAGCAAGCACAAATGAGTTCTTAGAAGGAACTTATGTCGTAGGCTCTTCTGCCCACGATGGGACAGGTGGCACAATTACATATAATAGTGGCAACACTATACACTCCTTTAATTCTAGCGGTACGTTTGTTAACGCTACTGGCACAACGTCTATTGAATATCTAGTAATAGGTGGGGGCGGTGGCGGAGGGTCGGGTTATGGACGCGGTGGAGGAGCAGGAGGTTACTGAAAAGCATCTACATAAACTGTTAAAGCTTCTAAATATAATCCAAATACTGTTGGTGATGGCGGAACCGTAAGCCCTTACGCTGGCGGGTCGGAGAATGGAGGAGATTCTGTATTTTCAACCATAACCGCGACAGGCGGTGGTGGCGGCGGCGGCCCCGGAGATAAAACCGGTAATTCAGGTGGTTCTGGCGGTGGTGGTAATGATGCCGCGCCCGGTGGTGGCTCAACATCGTATGGTAATGATGGTGGGTATGGCCCCGGCAACTATGGTGGTGGCGGTGGTGGTTCAAGTGCTGGTGGTCAGAATGCCAGCCCCGGAGCTGGCGGTAATGGCACATCAAGCTCAATTACAGGAACTGCTGTTACTAGGGCAGGTGGTGGAGGTGGTGGGTCAGCTTCTGGCTCAGTAAATGGAGCCGCTGGTGGTACTGGTGGTGGTGGTCCCGGTGGCAAGGGGAATCATCCTGCTGACGAAGACCCCGGCCCAACAGGTAGTTTAGGTGTTGCTGGAACTGCAAATACAGGTTCAGGTGGAGGTGGCGGCGGTTATGCTGTAGGCGGCGCAGGAGGTTCAGGTGTCGTAATTCTTAAATACACAACCGTATCCAAAGTTGTTGCTGATCTGACACTGGTATCAACAACCGCAACTGCGACAGATGCTGTTACTAAAGGCGATTTGGTATTGACTTATACAAATGCCTCTGGAACAGCCACATTAAATACTGATTTGAAGGGGTATGTATCTAGGGATAATGGGGCCAACTACACCGAAGGAACTTTAGTAAATCAAGGAACGAGTGGTGGTCATATTATCGCAAGTTTCCATGACTTAACTTTAGGCGGTACAGATACCTCTCAAGTTAGATATAAAATTACTACCCATAACCAAAGTGGTGGATCAAAAGAAACAAGGATTCAAGCGGTAAGTGTGGGCTGGGGTTAAGTGCAAGCAAAATATTCTTACTGGTTGTTCAAGGACGCGCTTCCTCAAAAAGATAGGAACAAGGTAAAGAGGATAGCTAAAAAAGCTGGTTACAAAGAGGCTGTAACTAAGAATGACATAGACCAATCAAAAAATAAGAAAGATCATAAGATTAGGAATACTGACGTAGCTTTCTCAAGCGATAATTATTTGTATGACCTTTTATGTCCTTTTGTTAATGGGGCTAATGAACAAGCTGGATGGAGGTACGATTTAGATTGGTTTGAGGCTGTTCAGATAGCAAGATACAAAAAGAACCAGCACTATGCTTGGCATACAGATGGTGCTGGAGATCACTTTGGAAAGTACACCTCTAATGATAGGGCAGGTGGCAAGGTTAGGAAGATATCTTTAGTCGCTTGTTTGTCTAATGGTTATGTTGGCGGTGATTTAGAACTGGCATTACAGAGACAGGGTGGTGAGAATCAAATTCTCTATCCAGAAATGGAAGTTGGCGATGTGATTGTATTCCCCTCTTATGTATTTCACAGAAGCACATCAATTTCAAAAGGAACAAAATATTCAGCGGCAATGTGGTGTTTAGGTCCGCCTTTCAGATGAGAAATAATTTATGGCATTAACTAAAGTAACAAGCGGGATGGTCAATCCTGACCCAACTAACGCATCTAATCTATCCAGTGGGTCTGTGCCTCTTGCGCAACTAGGAAATGTTGACACAACCGGGCTAGAGGATGATGTTGCATTGCTTGGCTTTAAGGTAGCCTCAAATGGCTCTTTAGCAAAATACAATCTAGTAGATCAAACTATTGACGACTTTCAAGATGCCTCTGGTGTGGACGCTTCTGCTTCGAGTAATGAAATAAGAAATACTAGTGGGAAATATTATAGCGGATTAATCGACAATTCATTAACAGGCGGAACTGAAACATCTTATGAAGATAGTGGGACTACCTATATAGTTAATACTTTTACCGCTAATGGTGATCTTGTAGTTCCGGCAACCACAACTATTTCTGCAATTATGGTTGGTGGCGGAGGAGAAGGCGGTGGCCCGGCATATGGTGGTGGTGGTGCAGGTGGCGCTGTTTTGCATAGAACTGGTTATAGTGTTACTGCCGCTACTTATCCAATGGTTATAGGTTCTGGAGGAACTGGCGGACAAGGAAATGATGGGGGAGATACTACTGGATTTAGTGTAACTGCCACAGGCGGTGGTGGCGGTAATACTACTAATGGCGGAGATGGCAGAGATGGAGCAAACGGTGGAGGCGGGGACTATAAATCTGGAGGTGGTAATGGAGGGTCTGGCACATCCCCTACAGCATCTGGTTGGACTGTATATGCTGGAAATGACGGTGGTGGAGGTTACTATAGCTCATCCCCTCAAGCTATAATTGGAGGCGGCGG
>CAZNQF010000081.1:0-8681 GCA_964575125.1 uncultured bacterium | reverse complement strand
CAATCCCTGTAATGTAAGCTGTACTGAGTTTCCGTAAGTAACAAAAACTGTATCATCAATAGCAAAAATTGACTCTCTGTTATGTGCAACCATGCCTGGAAGGTCAATAATAGTTAACAAACTCATTGTACTTGTTGCGACACCATCGCTAACTCTATAGGGTATATAGTCAATATTTGTTGAGACTCCCATTGTGTAGGTAACAGTCATATCAAAAATTTCAACTGTACCTCCATTTATTCCACCTCCATATACAAAATCAACAATTAATTCAGAATCATCAGTTTCAATATCATCTATAAATTCAGATATAGAGAATGAAAAGGATGTAAGACCCTCTGATGTAATATCAACATTTGAAGATATAGGTGGATCATTAACTGGTGTAACTGTGATTGAAACTATTCCCACAGAAGATGAATCTTCTCCGTCAAATGCACGATACGTAAATGAATCTGACAAATCAAAATCAGTATTTGGAGAATATGTCCATGTATCCAAAGCTCTTGAGCTTGAGGTTAATACTCCGTTAGATGTGGAATCAATTATATCGAATACAATCAAATTATCATCAGAATCTTCATCGTACGCGATAAGTGTAACGGTTGCAAATCCATCCTCTTGAACAGACAAAAATAAATTTTGAACTAATGGTGGATCATTGACAGCTAGAACTTCTATTTCTACTGTAGCGGTATTTGATTGATCCTCACCATCAGAGATTCTGTAGAAAAATTGGTCAAAACCACTAAACCCAGATTCAGGTTCATATACAAAAGAACCATCATCATTTAGCGTCAACTCTCCATGAGATGGGAGGCCGACAATAAGAGCTATTAATTCTGAGGAATCACCATCTATATCTTGATCATTAATGGTTACATCATCAGTCAATGTGCTTTCTTCATCCACACTGTAAGTATCGTTTAGTGCTACCGGTGCATCATTTACCGATTCAATTGTAATTGAAACAGTTGCAACATTGGATGAATCTATACCATCAAAAATTCTATATGTGAAACCATCCGACCCAAAGTAGTGGGTATCGGTTTGGATGTATTCCCAAGTGTCAAAAGCAGCTCTTCCAGGCTGACTAAGCGTACCGTGTAGAGGTTCAGAAACAATTGAAAATGTTAATAAACTGTCAGGAGAATCAATGTCAGTTCCATACAGAATAATAGTTCCTCCTAAATCTTCTTGGAGTATAATCTCTATATCTTGTGCATCTGGTGGATCATTCACTGGATTAATGGTTAGAGATACAATACCAGTATTAGATTGATCTTCTCCGTCACTTGCTCTATAATAGAACTGATCATAGCCGTTATATCCCATATCTGGTTCATATGAAAAAGAACCATCATCATTTAATATTAATTCTCCGTGAGATGGGTTAGCTACCAGAATCACTGTAATAGTATCACTATCAATATCTAGATCATTTTCTAATATTCCAGGAGAAGAGATCGTATAGGCCATTCCTTCAATTAAATCATCATAGCTATCGTTTAATGCAACCGGAGCATCATTCACTGGTGTAATATTTATTATAACTGTAGCAGTATCAGATAGCTCACCATCATGAACTAAATATGTAAAAGAATCATTTCCATTATAATTTTCAAATGGAGTGTAGGTATATGTTTCTAACACTCGAGCAGATGAATCTAATATACCATAGGAAGGATGGACTACTATTTCTATATGTAAAGAATCATCTTCAGTATCTTCATCGCTTCCTTCTAACGCTATATTTATAAAGCTATCTTCAATAAGAGATACAGAAACGTCAACGGCTTCAGGGGCATCATTTACTGAGTTAATTGTAATGGTAACTTCACCAATATTTGAGTACAAATTTCCATCACTAATTCTATATAAAAATTGATCAACACCTGTGAAGCCATCATCAGGGAGATAGTTAAATAAACCGAGACTGTCAAACACTAATTCACCATGTGATGTAGAATTTATTAAGTACGCAACTAATTCATCATTTTCAATATCTGTATCATTTTCAAGAACGTTGCCAGTAAGAGAAACATCTTCGTCCGTATTATAAATATCATCCATAACAACTGGTGCATCGTTTACTGGAGTTACTGTGATGATAGTTTCTGTTGAGTCACTCAGTCCACCCTCATCAGTTACTACCACTAGAATAGAAGCACTCCCATTTTGATTATCCTGGACATGGAAAGTCAATGTTCCATTACCATCATATTCATCACCATCAGATGTTGACACCTCTACCAAGCTTAAATCACTGCTAAAAGCACTAAAAGATAATAAATTCTCATCCCCCGGACCTGACCCTGTGTCTATATCAGTTGCAGTTATTACAATTGTTGTATCCATGTCTTCATAGGTCTCAATATCAACAATTGAATTAATATCAGGAGCATCGTTCACTGGTGTTACTGTCACGTCTATCTCATCCGAAGCGATTGCCCTGCCCTGACTATCATTAATGGTAAATGTCAGTGTCTCTGTTCCATTGTAATCCTGAACAGCACCAAAGGTAACTGTAAAGACATCAATGGATGCAGTTATGTTAACCATATCTGAAACGGTCAAGGTTAATAAATCTTCATCTATATCATCTACAAATTCACTGAAATCCTCAACCAAACTTCCGTCCTCAGCAAATGAAACGCTTTCAGGAAGATCTATAGTTGGTGAATCATTGACAGGTGTAACTGTTAGCGCAAAGTAAACTGAATCAGATAAGAAGCCATCGCTCACTGTTACCATTATGTTCGCTGTACCATTCCAATCTGGAGCAGGGGTCAAGGTCAGCTCAGTATTATCAACTCCCACAACCACTGAACTTGTATCACTGGTAGCATTAAAAAATAGGTTAACGTAATCTACATCGGTTGCCAACATTGTAATAACCAGAGAAGTATCTTCTGCGGTCTCCTGATTATCTATATCAGCTAAAACGGGAGCATCATTAACGGGAACAACTGTTAAAATAAATACCTCAGTATCATCTGCAATACTATCACTTACATTGACAGAAATATTTAAGCTACCATTCCAATTTAGGGCGGGAGTCATCGTCAATTGACTGTCTATTATTTCAACATAAACAAGACTTGTATCTTCACTTATAGCTGTATATATTAAATTATCTTCATCTATATCTTCAGCAGTCAGAGTAATTATTTTTGGTACATCCTCATCCGTTATTTGTTCACCAATGTCTGTTAAAACTGGATCATCATTTACTGGATCAATATTTACATTGACAAAAGTTGTATCTGTGTAGTCTCCATCAAACGCTGTGAGAGTTAAATTAATTGGTTCTGTTGTGAAATAATTATCTTCAAAAGATGTTAAAAATAAATCCGAACCAATAAAGTTTGCTCCCAAATGTATTGAATCTGAATTTGCCTCAACCATAAACAATATTTGTGAGATTGATTGTTCTTCATCCGCAATCCAAGTGGAATCAATACTAAAAATATTCTCACCACTATCTTCATTTATGTTCAAGTCTGCCAACTCTTGCCATTCAGGCGTTGAATTATCTCCACAAGTAGTTACTTCATTGGAAAGGGTTTCAATACCAAACAATTCTCCATCACTTGGTATTACAGCTGACCACCATACTTCATCACACCTTGTGAAATTTGATTGCACAACTAATAGGTTTGTTAATTCCTCTTGCTCAAAACCATTTTTAAACCATTTAATTATAGAACCTGATTCAGAATTACCATCAATATCAAAATAATCATAATCCAATACTAAATCGTCATATAATCCAGGCACCAAATCACCAGATGACGGGGTAATAGATACATCAGAAACTTCTGGAGGATCATTAACAGGCTCTATAGTTAAAATAAAAAATTCTTGTCCTGACAAAAATCCATCACTCGCAGTTACAACTATGTTCGCTGTACCATTGTAATCTTGACCTGGAATCAATGATAATTGATTGTCGGTTACAGAGACATTAACAAACTCACTAACAGTAGAAGCACTGAAAGTTAAGGCGTCATCTTCGACATCGTAAGCACTAAGTGTTAAAATAATTGGTGTATCTTCTGCTGTTGATGTATCTGCAATTACATCTACTACCGGTGCGTCATTAACAGGTATTACATCAATACTGGTTAATGTAGAATCACTCAAACCACCATTATCAGTCACAATAACCAGAATTTCAGCAAAACCATTTTGGTTCTCCTGTACATGGAAAGTTATAGATCCATTTCCGGTCCCATCTCCATCAGATGTTGATACTACAACTAAATTTGTATCACTACTTACAGCACTAAAAAATAAAATATTTTCATCTCCCGGACCTGTACCTGCATCATTATCATTAGCACTAATTTCAATTGTTAGTTCTATATCTTCATTTGTGGAGGGATCGAATGAGATATCATTCATAACAGGAGCATCGTTAATTGGATTGACCGTAAGAATAAAAACCTCAACACTGCTTAAGTCTCCATCATCTGTAACTGTAACAGATATATTAACATCTCCATGAAAATTTAGAGCAGGTGTCATAGTTAACTGATCACCATCTACACTAACCGCTACATCATCAGGATTTGAACTTATTGCGGTGTAAGATAATATATTTTCATCTCCCGGACCTGTACCTAAGTCTACATCTGTACCTGACACTGTAATTGTTAATATTTGTTCTTCGCTTGTCTCTTGAGCTGCAATTTCTAATTGAGGAGCATCGTTAACAGGATTAATAGTTATACTAACTGTATCCAAATTAGATTGTGCATATCCATCAAATGCCGCATAAATAAATTCATCCGTTCCGTAATAATTTTCATCTGGATTAAAGAAAAATCTTCCATCAAATGTATTACTCACAATTATTTGTTGTGGTATAGAATCCGCAGTAAATATTGTACCATAAGAAACATTACTGATTAAATAGGATGACAAAACCTGATCAGGATCTGCATCAAAATCATTAACTAATACTCCCAGTGAATCAAAAACAAATAGGGTGTCATCCTCATTAAATGAATAACTTTCATTAAACGCAATAGGAACGTCATTTGTAGCGTTCACCCCTATTGTAACAGTGGAGACTAAGGAGTAATTGCCATCAGAATCGATTGCTCTATATATAAATTGATCTATTCCTGAATAATCGGGAGCCGGTCTGTAAGTAAATGAACCGTTACTATCAAACAATAGAAGACCATGATCCACATCATCAATCAACTCTGCTGTTATAGCACTACCTTCAGGATCAAAATCATTGATTAAAATACCTTCGGCCTCTAATACAGTTATCACACTATCTTCAGGTACTGTATAGTAATCTGGAAAAACAGCAGGAGCATCATTAATTTCTTCTACAAGAATCTTTATCGTATCTACCGGACTATTTAATTCTCCGTCATTCACATATATTGGAACGTTTAAATCTCCTGAAAAATTAATTGAAGGTACTATTGTTGTACTATCAATTTCATAGTTTTCACCTCCTAAAATTGTAAATGTAAAATCCATAGGATAAACGTTATCAGGATCATATACATTAAAATCAAGCAGGTCAATAGCTATAGGATTATCTTCGAAAGTTATTAAAGAATCTTGGCCAGTAATTACAGGTGCATCATTAATTGAGGAAACAATAGTTATAAACTGATCGCTATAGCTCTCATTCCCATCAGAAACAGTTATAATGACAATTGCCTCACCAAAATGATTCTCGCTCGGCTGTAGTGTAACTAAGCGGACAACACCACTCTCAGCGGTCTCCGGAGTGATAGAAATTGTTCCTTCAGGAAATAATACCATATTATTTGTAAGCACACTCAATAATAAATCACCCTCGGCATCTTCATCTTCCGGTACAACAGTTATAATATACTCACCATCTTCTTCCACAAATACAGAATCAGGGAAATCGAGTCCTAATCCTGGTGCAGAATTCACATCCTCTACCGTTAGTTCGAAACCCACATCACTATACCTTACTGGTTCTCCATTATCTGTAACCCTTACATTTACAGAATCTGTCCCCAGGTCATTAATTCCCGGGATCCACGTAATTAGCCCTGACTCTCCATCCACATCCATTCCTTCAGGGGAGGAAATTAGTGAATAACTCAAACTATGTTCTTCCACATCAATTGCTGTTACCATAAAACTATATAGTTCATCAACCAATGTAAATTGATCATCAATAGGTGTAATTATAGGTTCATCATTGACAGAACTTACCAAAGCAATAAATTGCTCACTGTTACTTCCTGAGCCATCGGTGACCGTTAAAATAATAACAGAATTACCAAAACCATTCAATGAAGGATTCAGGGTAATTTGTCTTTGAACACCGCTAATAGCACTTTCCGGGACAACAGAGATAGAACCTTCAGGAAATAGAATAGGGTTATCTGATATAACGCTCACAATTAAATTATCATTCGGATCTGCGTCCATTGGTACAAGTGCAAATGTTCCAGTACCATCCTCATCCAAGGTAATAGATTCCGGGAATGAACCAAACTGAGGAATACTGTTAATTACTTTAACAGTCAATTCATAGGACATATAACTGCCCTGTAGCAAATCATCTTCCGCAAATATCTTTATTGTATAGGGATCCGAACTCACATCTGAAATATCTGGCATCCAATCAATAACACCTGTTAACGAATCAATAACCATATCTTCAGGCGAAAATTCACCATACACTAGTTCAAACGTAAAATCATCTCCCTCGACATCCATAGCCATAACTGTAACACTATATGGATCGCCTGCAACCGTCGAGTGTGGGGTAATAGGTGTCATTATCGGTGCATCATTGATAGGATCAAATGTAATAGAAATTTGTTCAGTTACTGTTTCCCTACCATCTGAGGCCGAAATCAATAAAATTGAAGTGCCATATTGGTGATTCTCAGGATCAAAAATAATATCTCTCTCCACTCCGCTTACATCCGTTGGATTATCTATAATGATTGAACCTTCAGGAAACAATATCGCATTATCCGCACTAACTGTCAATGTTAATGAATCTAGAGGATCCTGATCGTACAACGTTATGGGCAAAATAATTGGATTATCTTCCGTTCCTGTTAGTTCATTGGAACTAGGAATACCAACAATAGTTGGCAGATCATTTATATCTAAAATATTTAAATCAAAATATATTGTATCTGAATCTGAATTTTCAGGTTCTCCATCATCAGCAAAAACCCAAATTGTTGCAATCCCTGATGAATTTTGAACGGGGGTCAAAATTAAAACATCATCCAAAAGTTCATTGTTTATATTTGTATTTAAATTTACAATATCTTCATTTACCAATACATCAGCCCTAATGCTCATATCACTATAATCATTTTCAGGATCAACTATATTTAAGGTTACCTGAACAGGCTGGTCCTCCCAAGTGTAAAGTGAATCAATCTGAGCAATTATTGGTGGATCATTAACATTGACCACTGTAAATAACAGATCTGTCGAAACTACTGAAAAATCATCATCCATAACTTCTATTAAAATTGATGTAGCCCCAATTTGATTTAGCGCAGGTTTCAGTGTAACTGTTATCAATTCTCCTGATACAATTGAGCCATGAGGTTCAATAATGATTGAGTCAGCTGGAACTAAGTTTAGATCTAAACTAGTTACAGATAGATTCAATAGGTTATCATCTGCATCAACATCAGATGGAATAAATTGAAATGTTGTCTCTGTATCTTCAAAAATTTCACCCGGATACGAACTAATCGCAATATCTGGAGCATCATTGACGTTTTCTACAATTAAAACAAAATCTGAAGTATCAGAGAATGTTGGAGATGCAATTTCAAATACTTTTACTTTCATATTATATACACCAACATCATCATTTAAAGGCAACCATTCAATTGTTGGTCCTGAAATACTCATATTATTTGGAATCTCATCTACAAATGAAAAACTTAATTCATCACCTTCAACATCCTCTGCGCTTAAAATATAACTAAATGTTTCATCCTCTAGAATTGTTAATGAATCAGCAATGGTTGCTAACTGAGGAATATCATTTACTTCTGTTACAATGATATTAAATGATTCAGAAATCTGAATATTTTCACCATCAATCTCTGTTACGCTGATTGTAATTATTGCTGAACCACTGTAATTTGGATTTGGTACCACTTGAAGGGTATTTTCAATAATACTAATATCAAAATTTGTATCATCATTGGAAGAGTAGGACAGTGACAATGTATTATCAGCATCGCTAGCATTAATGCTTATAATAAGTGAGTCATCTTCAACAATAGTCTGATCCTCTATTGCACCTAATGTTGGTAGGTCATTAATCGAATTAACGTTTATTGACACAGTTGCTTCTTCCGATTCACTCTCAGGGTTATCAGGATTTGTAACGGTAAATTTTATTTCATCTGTTCCACTGTAATTTGGATTTGGTATATATGCAACTCTCCACTGTGCAAGGTTACCAATATTATTTTCTACAAATATTGGGGCTTCTACACTTCCATGTAATGGTAGCTGAGTAATTGAAACAAATGAATTGACTGAAAAAGAATAATCTGAGTCAAAACCAATCAGTGCTATATCTTTTGATATATCCTCAGACACCTCAATCTCATCATTCACAGCAAGGGGGCTACCTCTAACTGTAAATAACGACCCACCATTAATATTAAATGTTATAA
>CAZNQF010000080.1:3543-8707 GCA_964575125.1 uncultured bacterium | reverse complement strand
ACGAAATCCAAATCCCAGTGCATCGCTTGTTTCTGGTTCAAATGTGAATGATGCGTAGTTTAACCTCAACTTTTCAAGGGACTGTCTTAATTGATCATAATCTTCAGTGTCTGAAGGGTACAAACCAGAAAATACCATGGGCTTCATTTTTTTATAGCCGGGCAAGGGTGTGTCCGCTTTTTTCTGTTTAACTGTAAGAGTCTCACCTGGCTCTATGTGTCCTATATCTCGTATGTTTGCTAACACATATCCAACTTCACCAGCTTTTAATTCTTTTTTCGGAATTTTTTTTAATACAAAGTGTCCTACCTCTGTAATCTCATAGGTGAACCCATGGGAAAAAAATGATGCGGTCATCCCAGCTTTAATACTACCGTCAAATACACGAACGTAGGGAATAGCTCCTTTATAATTATCGTACACCGAATCAAATATTAGAGCACGTGTTGAGTCATCCTCATCCCCCTTTGGAGGATCAATCCTTTCGATAATTGCATTAAAAATCTGTTTAATACCTGAACCAGTTTTTGCACTAATAGAAATTATGTCCTCTTTTTCACATCCGATCAATTCCTGTATTTGATGGGTAACTTCTTCTATCTGAGCATTTGGTAAGTCTACCTTATTTATTACCGGAATGATTGTCAAATCATTGTCAATAGCTAAATATGTATTGCTAACAGTTTGAGCCTCTACCCCCTGAGATGCATCCACAAGAAGCAACGCCCCCTCGCACGCTGCTAAGCTGCGAGATACCTCATAAGAGAAGTCAACGTGGCCCGGAGTATCAATCAAATTAAAAGAATATTGAGCTCCATCATCATGGGTATAATTAAGGGTAATTGGATGGCTTTTAATGGTAATTCCTCTCTCCCGTTCAAGTTCCATGCTATCCAACACCTGAGACCTCATATCTTTTTTGGAAATGGTTTTAGTTTCTTCTAGTAATCTATCTGCTAAAGTTGATTTCCCGTGATCGATATGGGCAATAATACAAAAATTTCTGATTTTCTTAGATTTCACGATATAAATTACAGAGACACTACTAAATCCTGTAATGGTATAATTATAAAATATTCAGAGAATTAAATTGATATTTGTGAAATCTACGTGAAATTATTATTTCACGAGATTTAAGGGATTAGATTCCAAATATATTCAGAAATCTAGAGAAAAAAAATGTTTAATTAATTATCAGCGGTTTACAACAATATCTTCCACAAAATTAACCCCAGTAATAATCGCATCAAAAATAGCCCCACCTTGGTCTAAATCATAAATTACTTTTACTATTTTATTTGTTGTATTATCAGCAATCCAAACAGCATTAATCAATCTATCACCTGCAATAACCCTTGGAATTGAGTTTGTTAGTTCAGTTATCTGTAAAATATCTGATTCTGATGAGGGGTCAAACGTGTCAAAAAATCTTATGGTAACTTTTTCTTCTATAAACCATGAATAATTTATCGTGGGTGTTATGTTTATAGGTTGTGTTGCAATAATAGAGGTTAGAGGTGTTTGATAAGAATTATCATAAGGGATTCGAACTATCTGGTCTCCATTTTTATCTGCAACTAATACCATTACTCCTTGATAAAAGGATGAATAATCTGAGATGGTAATTGAAACCGGACCACTTAATAATCCATTTGATTGTGCTAAGTAATGTTCAGAAGAAATTGAGTCCGGGTAAGCACCGTTATCAGGTAACAAATCAATTTTTATTATTTGCTGATGACCGTAATCTGATATTAGAACCTCATCAGATATTTGATTTACTGCAA
This sequence comes from uncultured bacterium, assembly GCA_964575125.1. Classification (GTDB taxonomy): domain Bacteria; phylum Fidelibacterota; class Marinisomatia; order Marinisomatales; family AB-629-J13; genus AB-629-J13. The sequence goes on along the minus strand of CAZNQF010000080.1, from coordinate 6,920 downwards.
TAGAATTGGGTGAATGAAAACCGTAAATTACTTTAACATCGCTACCGTTTATCAATTTAAGTGATTTATTGGCCTGACTTAACACACATACGGTCCCAGAATTTTTATGATATTGTAGGTCTGAGATATTCCAAATATTATCAAAAGTTTGAATTGTAGAGCCATCCTCATCTATTTCAAATATTTTTCCTACACCATTATCTGCTACCCAACATTCAAAATTATCTGGATGGTTATTTATAATAGCAACGGGGTTAACAAATACTTCATCAGCTTTTAAAATAAATTGACCACTTTCATCATTTTTTTTTACTGTTTTCAAACCACTATCAACTACCCACATGGTTCCATGTTCAGAGTAAACAATAACGGAAACCGTATCAGATGTTGATTGGTCCAATGAATCAGAAACTGTTACATAAATTTCATAGTTTCCTGCTAGCTCTGGATCAGATGGCGCAATCCAAACTGCTATGGAATCATCTGGATCGTGGTTTGAAAAATATCCAACATTTCCTGATGAGCTAAATTGGTATATAAGTGGAAGCGATTCCGGATCCGAAGCCGTTACCGATAGCTCAACACTATTTCCTAACAATACCGCTGGCTGGCTGACTAAGAATGAGGCAATCACTGGTTCTCCGTTTGATACGTCCATTAGTATAGTTTCAGAGATAACTCCTCCATTCTGGTCATTTGCCTCAACTCTAATTGTATCTGTGGTAATGTAGCTTGGAGCTGTATATTCTATGGAAGAGCCGGTAGCTGCATATGGATTCCCATCGCTTATGTCCCAAGTAATTAATAATATATCCGCCGTATCCTGGTCGGTCACAACTGCAGTTATCGTCTGCTTAGAGCCTGGTAAAGGTGAAGAGTTCTCTACAATAACCTGAAGCGTAGGTAGGTGGTTCGTCTTTTCACATCCGGAAAATATAATTCCACAAAATAAAGTAATAATACTAGGTACTATTAATCTGTATAAATATTTAATCATAGCTATTTCTGATATATACATCAAGATCCATACCAAACGCTATAGAATTTAGTATTTACTTTAATATAATAATGTAAGATTAGAATTATATACATTTATACTGTTTTAAAATTATATAATAACATTCATATTTCTCCATATAATGCAATAAAAATTTTTATTTAAGGAATATTTTTCCATTATTAAGACATTTAAGGATTGGAAATAATTCCATTTGAATCAATATCAATGGAAGCTTCATTGATTACTGCTACCAATGCATCAACAAAACTTTCATATTGTACATCCTCTACTACCCAAGATCCTTCATGATCAGGTTCAAGAACATGGTCCGTAATATCCTCTAGCGAACTGGCTGATTCAACATATCGTTGAGTTAAGAACTGAGCCTGTGCCTTAACCAGAAGAATATCTCTGAAATCTATTTCACTATCAAATTGAAAAACAAATTGCGGATCTTTAGCCAATACAGAATCCGCGTAAATGATTGATGAATTAAATTCTTCTTGCACAAATTTTAGAATGGCCAGACCGCTGTAAGAGCTGGTGGACCAAATCGAATCATTAACTCCTTCCTCAAATAAGGTCTCTATTTGGCCAAAAGAAGAACCCTCTTCAGAATCATCCAATATCAATAAACACCATGCTTTTCCCATTTTCGCTGAGAGATTATCGGGCTCTACATCAAGAGCATAGTTAAAATTATCTAATGCCTCACTGTATAATTGTACTCCAAATTGATTCCACACATCATCAACATAACCATCCGGCAACACTGGAGCATCCGGAGGAGGCGGTGGTGACTCTTCTGAGGGGCAACCAAAGAAAAGAAGCGATAGAATTAATATTAAGATATTTTTATTCTTAAAAGAAATTAAATTGTAATTCATGGATTTATTTTAGCATAGTAATTTTTTTTAAAATATTTATTGACTCTCCTGAAATGTGGAAAAAATATAACCCTGAAGGTAATAGTTGTCCACTGCTACCTCTTCCATCCCACTCCATAGAGACCAAGCCTGGCTTTACAGTTCTCTGATCACTAAAAACTAATTGACCTAACATATTGTAAGCGGAAAAAGAAACCTCATTCTCAATTGGGATAAAAAACAGGATATTGATGGTAGAGTTAAAGGGATTTGGATAGCAATATGCATCATTTTGGGGAATTACAACATTTTTTGCTGCAACAGATGATGGCCCGAAATAGAAATTACTGTTTAAGGGGATTGAGGCCAGGAAATCACCGCTCTTATTAAGAAAGGTAGGTATCTGTACACCCCTACCATTTAATATCTGATAAAATGCAAAATAGTCACTATTTATATTTTCTCCATCAAAGGATGTAATAAATGCGGTTTGTACATTTGACACCGACTCAATAGAATAGCTCTTTAGCTCTTCATTGATTTTCAAGTCATCAGATAAATGATCTTCCCTTAAAATTAACATATCTTCCGTAGAAAATATTTTATTGCTGTACTCCATCACTATCTTTCCGGATGGACTTCTTAAGCTTCCAGCTCCCTCTCCAGGCAAATTTATAGTTAGAGCCAGAGAATCTTCGGATATATTATCTGAGTCATCGGCCAAAGAAACTTTTAATTTATAGAACCCAGATTCCTGAAATTGATAGGAAGCCCTCCAAACATCTAGATTTTCTTCTCCATCGATGTATGAAAAGTTCAAAGACCCAATTAATGAATCCTCTAAGTAAAATGAATTAGGAACTTCCAGTGGGTTAAAGACAGATCCATCTGAAGTTAAAACATAGTGCATCCTACTTGATAATAAAGGAGATATAAAATAAGATAAATTTAATTCAGGGGGGTCACTCTCATATATCCAAACTTGAACCAATTTTGAAGATTCATTGCCCTGCTCATCTTCAGATCTAAGAATAATAAAAAAGTTGCCGTGAATGTCTGACAAGGGGTTCAAATACAATAAACTGCAACTGCTATCGCTGGAATTAATTGATGCTTCCAGGGCAGGGTCAACGCTTTCAACTACGAAACTTAATAAAGCATCAGGGGTATCCAAATCCTCAACCCAATCTTCCAAACATTCGCTTGTATATAAGCTATCTGTATTTCCAAAACTGATAGTAGGGATATCTGACCACTGAGGAGAAAAACCATTAATGATAAAAATATTGACCACATTTGAGATAGAGATGTTGGAATGTTCATCCTCAGCCGAGAAAGAAAAAGTTGTTGATTCTTTTGATGTATCTAAGAGGGTCAGTGTTACTTCACTAAAAGAATTGATTTCAGCCAGTAAAACAGATGTGTCTGTTTCAACATCAAAAATCAAATCATCTGAAATGGTTAGATCATCAGAACAATTTTCAGTTAATCTATAGCCAAGCTCAAGCTCA
>CAZNQF010000080.1:0-3533 GCA_964575125.1 uncultured bacterium | reverse complement strand
AATTTTTCAGGTAATACCTATTTAATTTTATCATCTTACATTTTATTTAGTGGATTCATCTCTTATTATCTTTTTTTATATTATAATAATATCTTGTGGTCTAATACTGTGTTCATTAATTATATAAATGGTATCAGTTGTAGATTATTTAATCAAATTTTTTGCATTAAAAATTATAGAAAATGCTCCTGTAAGCTCATTACTTGTTACAAAGACCTCATGGTTCTCATCGATAAAGACATCGGCCGTATCCGAATTGTAAACCAGAGACCACTCAATACTCTGGCCCGGAGTTGTTATATCAAAAATATAATCATCTAGATCGAACAAATATACTGATTGGGAATTCCAATATGTAGTTTGGTCGGGAATTTGAGAAATTTGTGGAAATGGGTCATAGGGAATCACTTTGATATAGATATCCGCTGTGTCAGATAACGAAGATAAGTTCATTGCTATCAATGTAAGGGTATCATCACCAAAAAAATCACTTTTAGTGTGAATCGTAAGGACATGGGATATTGAATCTATGTAAACATTTTCAAAATTTGAGAAATCAAGGACACTCCAGCTAATATCCTCAGGGGTGTCATTATAGTCAAAAATGAGTGAATCCAGATCCAAAACTTCTATAACTGTGTCAGGGCTAACTACTATTGGACTCAGTGACAAAATTTGAGGAGCAAATGAAGCAAAGTAAACCACAGGAATCTCAAGAGAAACAGTATTGCCATATATGAAATTTTCCTGGACAGTAATAGCTATGGTTCCTGTAGAATTCTCTGAATGATTTGAATTGATTGTTAGCATAACAGAGTCTGGATTAAAATCGAAAATCACATTTGGGTCTATATCTCCATCTGTTAAAAATGTAAAATCCCACAATAGCTGATCCATAGGTGTGTCAGGGTCAGTAACTACCGTATCCATTTGTAAGAAGTATGTTGTGTCAGCGTTTATTAACAGTGCTCCAGAGTTTAATATCTCCGGAGGGTTTGACCTGATTTTTATATTGATGGGTTCACTTACAGTTGTATCTCCATCACTTGCAAAAATAATCAGTTGGGTATTTATCAGGGTATCATTTGCTGGAATCATTTCTAGCACATTTTCTTCCAACAAAAGTGAATCAATATCAAGCAAAATATTTGGCTCAACACCCCAATAAAACACATTATCATCGATATCTTCTATATAGAGATCTAACTGAAATGCCTTTGATGTGCCATGGTAAAGAACAACAGTGTCACCCAGTGCTGGGTCTCCACTTATTCCTGAAAAATCAATAGCGGGAGGGTCATTAATATTCAATATATTAATTACCAATACAGTATCTATGGTCCTTCCAATAGACTCAGATACAAATAGCCTTGTGTTCGCTAATCCATAATAATTTGGACTAACACTAAATTTTATTGAGTCGTTATCAGAGAAATCTGTCAATATTGGAGTGTTCAGTGTAATCAATGTATCCCAAACAGTTAATTCTTCTGACGAATCATCCTCATCAATAAACAGAGAATCATAGTGGATAAAAAAATCGGTGTCTTCATAAAAAATAATATTTGGAATGGGATCAACAAAATGAACTGGATAGTTAATCTCAAACACCAACAATTGCGTGAAAAACAATGATTGCCCAGGAATATTTAATGTGATAATTGAGCTCAATATTCCCTTGCTTCCAACTGGTGCAATCACATTTAGTTCGTTTGACGAGCTATTGATAACTACTTCTACTTCATCGACAGATTGGGTGATCTCTATGGTCCAGTTTGCTAGTGTCTCATCATATACATTACTATCAAAATAATTATCTAGGTCCATTATTAAATTAGTTCCCGGATAAACAACTGTATCCGGAATTTCAGGATAGATCGCATATCCTTCTACGGTCAAGGTCAGACCAGTTGTCTCAGGAAATTGTTGCTCACCTTCTGAATTAATGTATTGAGAGGTCCTCGCTGTTCCACTATCAAATTGAATAGATGTTGAGGCGTCATTACCCGAAGGGATATTCAAAACCAATAGGTTAAAAGAAGCAATCTTATCATCTCCAACTATAAAATCTTCTGTCTGAGGACTCTTAAATGCTGCGTAATCCATCTCACCCTCGCTGGTATAATTAGAAAAAACGAACCAAGAGGAATCTGGATAGCCATAGTTATAGGGAATAAATGGGTTACCATTCTCTGATAGAGATTCAAATATAAGAGGGTCGAAAGCCAAATAAATATCAAATCCCACAATAGAATCTGAGTGAGTACTCATTTGAATACTTAGATTGATGGTGTCACCCACCGCAATTTGCTCACCCGCGTTTGTACGCTCAAGCCAACATTCGGCAGGACCGCCAAACATTGTTGAACAAAAAACTATTATTAATAATAATTTATTATATTGCATTTTTACATAAAAGCGGAATGGAAAATTAAATCCAATTCTTGTAAAAAAAAAGAAGCCTCTGATAAATACCAGAGGCTTCTATCTAACCAAGGATTTTGATCGTCAACTTATTTCATCAAAATCATTTTATGTGTGGAAATCAATTGATTATCCACAGACAAACTATATAAGTACATACCAGAACTTACTCTGTTTCCGAAAGTATCCATTGAGTTCCAGCTTGCAGTGTAGTTACCACCTGCAAGGCTAGAGGAAACCAATTGACGCACCTCTTCACCTAACAAATTATAGATAGTTAGTTTTACAAAACCATCCTGAGGTAAAGCGAACGCGATATTGGTCACTGGATTGAACGGATTTGGAAAGTTCTGTGCTAGCTCGAACTCATTTGGCATAGCTGCGCCATTGTTATTGATAACAGATTTTGTTGATCTGTTCATATCATCAACAAGAGTAACCTCCTGAATTAAAGGACTGGATGGATTATCCACCAGCGGTTTTAGCTCAAGGCTCAAGAGATCTGAGATAGCAACGGATCCATGTCCAAACAGTGCGCTCACTGATGTATAATGGTGTCCGTCTGATTTATTGAAATAAATTGCTTCATTATTATTTTTAAGATTATCATTAATGGAGATCACTTCCCACTCACTTAAATTGATGTCCATTTCTACTGCATAAGCATGAAGACTGTTAACTCCGCTTGCGTGAACGTTGAACACTGTGCGAAGAGCATTCTCTTCAACAAGGTTCAAGGAGATCATAGCACCTGAGTTATCAGATTCATTTCTTTTGTACAGTGGTCCTTCACCGGTTGCGCTTCCACCGTCTCTGTTCGTAGCTGCATAGTTAAGATCATCAACATAGACCGTACCGCTGTTGTCAATGTCTGCATATGCGTTCCAAGCAGCATCTTCACTTGTTGTTCCAAAGGCGTCAACGATTGCGTATGCGTCGGAGGACTCAATAATATTGTTTGGGCGCGAAACTCCCAGAGAATCGGTGTACCCGGTAACGTCACCACCAAGAAGCTGATTATCATCTGTAAAGTGGAGCCACGTTGTTGTAAACGGAACCACCTTAACATTGTGAACCACCTGGCTCAGATAACCATCTTTAGAAACTCG
>CAZNQF010000079.1:0-8747 GCA_964575125.1 uncultured bacterium | reverse complement strand
TAGGAGGAGTATTTGTATGGGAAGCGCTCTCCGTACTACTTCAGATTACCTATTTTAGATGGACAAAAAATATAAAAGGAGAAGGGAAAAGGCTTTTTAATATGGCTCCCATTCATCATCATTATGAATTGAGCGGGTGGGCGGAAACCAAGGTGGTTGTAAGGTTTTGGATTATCGGAATTCTTTTAGCATTATTTTCATTGACAACATTCAAAATCAGATAGTGAACATCTACGATAATAAACCTACCTCATTGGATGGTAAAAAAGTAACTGTTTTAGGTATGGGAGTGAGCGGGATGGGTGCTGTGAAATTATTACAACATCTAGGCGCAGAAATATTTATTAGCGATAATAATACTCATACTGATAAAAAAAAGTCTGCATTTTTTAATAAATTGGGGATTACCTATGAAACTGGAGGACATACAGAAAAAGTATTTAATTGTGATTTTATTGTGGTTTCACCGGGCATAAGTAAAAAAGTTGATATTATTCAAAAAGCATTAAATCTAAAAATTCCCTTAGTTAGCGAAATAGAACTTGGGAGCTGGTTCACCCAAGCACCAATAATAGCAATTACAGGTTCTAATGGTAAAACCACAACTACAAAGTTATTAGGATCAATGTGCAATGCGGAGAAAATAAATTCTATAATTGCAGGAAATATTGGGGTGTCATTTTCAGAAAAAGTAATGGAGGATCTAATCGATGATAAAAATAATCGCATATTCATATTAGAAATATCAAGTTTTCAAACTGAATATTTAATTCATTTCAAACCCCATATTAGTGTCTATTTAAATATTTCTCCAGATCATTTAAATCGTCATGGTACAATTAACAATTATTTAAAGGCAAAAATTAAATTAGCATCAAATCAGGACAACTCTTCCTTCTTAGTATATAATGAAAATGATGAAATGATTAAAAATTCGATTAATTCGTTGTCGGGGAAGCAAATACCCTTTAGCCTCAACAAGGACCAATCATACAGGTTTGGGCTAAATGAAACTAAATTAATAAAAAATAATGATGAAAAATTTATTTCTCTTAATAAAATCAATCTCATTGGAAAACATAATTATTCTAATATTATTGCTGCAGCCACCACTGCACATTTGTTAGGCGTTTCGGATGAGAATATTGCTGAGGCAATTTGCAATTTTTCTCCCGTACCACATCGATTAGAAAAATTTTACTTACATGAGGGAATACAATTTGTAAATGATTCAAAAGCTACCAACATTGATGCAGTAAAAAGTGCATTGCTAAGTTTTGATCAGCCCATTATTCTAATTATGGGGGGGTATTATAAGGGTGGAAATTTTAATGATCTCCTTCCACATACAAGGAACATCAAAACCATAATCACTTATGGTGAGGCTCAGGATTTAATAAATGCTGCATTAGGAAATGCGGTAAGGCTTAAAAGCATTGATAGTCTTAAAGATGCAGCAATCCTGAGCCAAAAAATTGCGGAGCCTGGGGATGTAGTTTTGTTATCCCCAGGATGTGCAAGTTTTGATCAATTTAATAGCTTTGAAGAAAGAGGGGAAAAATTTAAACAGTGGATTAAAAGCAATAATCGCTGATGAGTCATCTAAATATTATAAAACGCAACATTGATCATATTTTATTGTTTGAAATTCTTTTAACAACTGTCATAGGAATGATTATGCTTTACAGTGCAAGCTCAATGAGATCAATTCACCTCACTGGTGGAGAAACATATTCACTGTATTTCATTTCACATTTAAAAAGACTTCTAATCGCATTTATTGCAATGATATGTTTTACTTTGATTGATTATAGAGTATTAAAAAAAATTGCTCCCTATCTCGTTGGTATATCTATTTTAGTTTTAACCCTAGGGTTAGCTATAAAGTTCATTACTGGAGATACTTTTCCCGCCAGATGGCTAAACCTTGGTTCATTTACTTTTCAAACATCTGATTTTGCACGTTTATCACTAATTATATACCTTGCAGCATACCTTGATCGATATCAAAACAAGATTAAAGATTTTGCTAATGGACTCCTGCCTCCTGTATTAATTTTATCAATCATTTGCGGATTAATTGTACTACAGCCTGACTTTAGTACTTCTATTGTAATTGCATTTATAGGGTTTATAATTTTATTCATAGGGGGCGCAAAAATTTCTCAGTTGCTCGCATGTGGCTCTCTTGGCTTAGCAATATCAATACCTGTCTTATTGCTAGAGCCCTATCGCTTTGAACGAATGATCACATATTTTAAAGGAACGAATAATCACCAAGCATATCAATCACTAATTAGCCTAGGTAACGGTGGGATAGGAGGATTGGGCTTAGGGAATAGTATTCAAAAAGACCAATTTTTACCAACCCCTCACACAGATTTTATTTTTGCAATTATTGGAGAAGAAACTGGGTTTATCGGTGCAATGTTTGTTCTTTTTTTATTTGTTCTAATTTACCGGAGAGGATTAAAAATCGCCCGTGAATGTACAGACCCTTTTGGAATATTTTTGACTGTCGGAATTGGTTTTAATTTAATATGTTATACATTTATTAATGTTGCAGTTGTTTCAGGTATTTTACCTGTGACAGGGTTGCAAATACCTATGGTTAGCTACGGAGGGTCGGGATTGGTTATTACCATGATTGGAGTAGGAATTTTATTAAATATCAGTCAAAGAAAAAAATCAGTTGCACTATCCCAAAATAGAAATAAGAGTATTTATGGATGAAATTAGAATACTTATTGCTGGAGGAGGTACAGGAGGTCACTTGTTTCCTGCTATTGCTATTGGAGAAAACATTCAATCATCAAATAGAAATGTTCAAATTCATTATGTGGGGTCAAAATTTGGGATTGAATCAAAAGTGTTACCTGTAAAGTCAGTTTCTCATACACTTCTTCCCATTAAAGGACTTCAAAGAAATTTGTCTTTAACGTCCTTAATAAAAAATATATCTATCCCTTATTATTATTTTAAATCAATATCAATCGCAAAAAATATATTTTCTGAATTTTTACCTGATGTAGTAGTGGGAACAGGTGGCTATGCAAGCGCAATACCTGTAAAAATTTCAATAAAAAAAAATATTCCAGTTTTGTTGCAAGAACAAAATTCATATCCTGGCCTTACAACTAGAATGTATGCATCAAAATCAAATTTGGTATGTACTGCGTTCAAAGAAGCACATCAATATTTAAAGGGTAACTGTCACCTGACCGGTAATCCTATTCGTCCGGATATTCTAGATGGAAATTATGAAATTGGAATGGATTATTTTAAATTTAATCAATCGTTAAAAACAATATTCATTTTTGGCGGGAGCCAAGGTTCAATTGTTCTTAATCAATTTATTGAAAGTATAATTACAGATTTAGAAAAAATGAATATTCAAATTTTATGGCAAACAGGTGACAGGCATTTTAAGGATTACAAGCAATATAACTCAGAATTAGTAAGAGTTATTCCTTTCATTGATTCGATGGCAAACGCCTATTCAGTCTCTGATTTGATAATTTCCAGATCAGGTGCATTAGCTGTTTCTGAAATAATGACTATAGGAAAAGCTAGTATTTTAATCCCCCTTCCCTCAGCTGCACAAAACCATCAATATAAAAATGCAAGAGCACTAAGTGATAATGGTGCAGCTATAATTATTGATGAAAAAGATTTGGAACCTAAATCAGGTTACAAAAAAATTATCACATTATTGAATGATAAACCTTTACTGAAAAAAATGAGTAAAAAAGCAAAAGAAATGAGAAAATTAAATGCAACAGAAAAAATCTGTCAACATATTATGGATTTAGCGATTGCATAATGTTTAGAAAGGTTAACAATGTCCACTTTGTAGGTATAGGTGGAATAGGTATGAGTGGAATAGCTGAGCTGCTGTTAAATCTTGGATTCAAAGTAAGTGGCTCTGATTTGAAAGACTCTTCAACCGTTGCAAGATTAATCGAAAAAGGTGCGGTTGTCAACTTTGGACATGATAGCTCCAATGTTCAAGGCAGTGATGTGTTGGTATATTCTAGTGCCGTAAAATCTGACAATCCTGAGATATTACAGGCTGAAAATGATGGGATACCCGGTATAAAGCGTGCATTAATGTTGGGAGAATTAATAGCATTAAAACCAACAAGTATAGCGGTCGGTGGAACACATGGTAAAACCTCTACCACATCCATAATTGGCGCGGTTTTAACTGAAGCTCAATTAGAACCTACGCTAGTTGTAGGAGGCCATGTTAAAAATATTGATTCAACTTCAAAATTAGGAAGCGGAGAGATTATTGTTGTTGAGGCTGATGAATTCGATAGAAGTTTTCTTGCTTTGAGGCCTACAATCAGTATTGTTACAAATGTTGAATTAGAACACACTGATTGTTATCAAAATATGACTGAATTGCAAGACGCTTTTTTAACCTTTTGTAATTCAGTACCATTTTATGGAGCAGTTATCCTATGTGCAGATTCACCATCTCTTATGGAAATAATTCCAGAGATAAGAAGGCCTATTTTAACCTATGGATTATCATCAAATTCTTTTATTTCTGCTAATAACATAAGTCATAAAAAAAATAATACTACATTTAATGTAATTAAAGATGAAGTTACTTTAGGTCAAATTAGTATTGATGTGCCTGGAAAACATAATGTTACTAATTCATTGGCCTCAGTTACCTTAGGGATGGAGCTTGGAATCCCATTTTCATCAATTTCGAAAGGTATTCAGTCATATTCGGGTGTCAAAAGGCGGTTTGAGATCAAGGGAATTCAAAACGACATAATGTTAGTTGATGATTATGCTCACCATCCTACAGAAGTGGAAGCAACGCTTACCGCTGCAAGAGATGGATGGGGGCGAAGAATTATTGCAATTTTTCAACCACATCTTTATTCAAGAACAAAAGATTTTTATCAAGAATTTGCGCATGCTTTTTTAAAAGCAGATATTTTAATTGTAACTGATATTTTTGGTTCAAGAGAGACCCCTATCAAAGGAATCTCAGGTAGAATTGTATCTAATTCTGCAACTGAAAAAAAACATCCACATTCAATCTATATTAAAGATTGGAAAGAGTTAAAAAATGTTTTAGATGATTTAGCTAAGCAGGGGGACATGATAATAACGATTGGCGCAGGAAATATTTGGAGATTCTGTCAAGATTATTATGAGCACTTATCTAAGAATAATATTACATAATGGAATATGGAGAAGAAATATCAAAAATGATAAAAGGAATATGTTTAGTAAATGAACCTATGTCAAAACATACGACCTACGGTATTGGAGGTCCAGCTATGTGCTATGTGAAGCCTAAAAATAAAGAGGAATTGAAAAAGATTTTGTTATTTGCTAAACAGCATGGCATACAAATTTATTTTGTAGGCTCAGGATCAAATTTACTTGTTTCAGATTCTGGAATTGATGGCATTGTAATATCACTAGATAAAACTCTGAAAGAAATTCAATTTATAAACGACACAACACTTTATGCCGAAGGTGGTGCAATGTTGGGGAAATTAGTTAAACTATGTGTACATAATAATTTAACAGGTCTTGAAAGTTTAATAGGAGTTCCTGGTACTCTTGGAGGGGCATTAATTATGAATGCAGGAGCATTTGGAGGTGAGATATCTAAATATCTCAAATCTGTGGATATTATTAAAACAGATGGAAAAGAATATCAATATAAATCCAAAGAAATTGATTTCCAATATCGGTCATCTAGTTTTTCCAAGGATGAAATTTTAATCGGTGCAACATTTCAATTAACAAAAGATAGTTCTACCAATATCCAGGAAAAAAGACAAAATGCAAGCCAGGGACGGAAATCTACCCAACCATTAAGGTTCAGGTCAGCTGGGAGTGTATTTAAAAATACAAAAGATGCAGCAGCAGGTTATTTAATTGACCAATCGGGCTTGAAGGGAACTCAAATTGGAGGAGCTGAGATATCTCAAAAACATGCAAATTTTTTTATAAACAAGGGTAATGCATCCAGTGAAGATGTTGCTTCACTAATACGATTAGCACGAAAAAAAGTGATGGAAAAATTTGACGTGAGACTTGATTTAGAAATTAAAACTTTAGGATTCCCGGAAGGATATTTTAATATATGAAAATAAAAAAATATAAATTAAAGTATTTTTTAACATTACCCATTTTTATATCTTTGTTATTATTAATATGGGGATCAATTAAGTGGGTATCATTTACAGGTTCTTTAAACATCAAAAATATTAGTTTAATAGGTAATAATCTAATATCTGAGAAAGAATATAAATCTCTGATAAATAATTTTTTGGGTTCACCAATCTTTTCAATTGACCTTAGAAATATTTCATCAATTTTAGAGAAACATTCATATGTACAAGGTGCGAAAGTAAGCCGAGTGTACCCCAATGGTTTGTATGTGCAATTAACTGAAAGGAAGCCAATTGCCGTGGTGAATCTAACCCCTCCTCTTCTATTGGATGAGAACGGTATGTTATTTCCGCTAAGAGGAGACTTCAGTGATTATGAAATTCCTGTTTTATCCCATTTAGTCCCGAAATCCAATTCGTTTATTAAATTAAATAATGCTCCCTTAAAATCAATGACCTCAGCTAATTATATATTAAATCTCCTTTTTGAAAATTATCCTGATTTATATAAAAATATTTCTGAGTTACGATTGAATAATCAGGAGGATTTTGAAATAATTTTATTAGATAGACCAACAAAAGTAATATTAGGAAAAGATCAATTTTCAAAAAAACTAGCTGTCCTTATAAAATTTAACGAACAACTTATAATGCACAAAAAAAATATAACAGATTTCAAAAAACTGGACCTTCGTTTTGAACGACAAGTTGTTGTTCGAGGTTGGGTATGATAAAAAAAGGAGCGATAATACAAAATCATTCTATTTTGGCAGGTATAGATTTAGGGTCTGAAAAATGTTGTTGTTCCATTGGAGAGATTGATTCTGAATCAGGTGAATTAAAATTGCTCGGAATTGGTGAAAAAACTACATCGGGATTAAAAAAAGGTTCTATTGTTGACCGAGACAAAGTAATTGAAGATATAAGTTTTGCCGTAGAGGAAGCTGAATCATTGGCAAATATAAAAATTGATAGAGCACATGTTACTATTTCTGGAAATCATATCAGAGGAATAAATACTCAGGGCGCAATCGCGATTAATTCTGGAGAAATCCCTGAGCCAAAGGTAATTCATCCCAATGATATAAAAAAAGTTTTGGATATGGCAAGAGCTATATAATTTCCTGCAGACCGGAGCATTTTACATGTAATACCTCAGGAATATATCATTGATACAATGAATGGAGTTCTTAACCCAATTGGGATGACAGGAAGAAGATTGGAAGCTCAGGTGCATCTTATCACAGTCTCATATTCATCGGTAACTAATATTAAAGATTGTGTTGAAGAATCTGGTATAGCTGTTGAAGATGTAATTTATCAAGGTCTTGCGTCAGCTCTAAGCGTTATATCAAATGATGAAAGAGAATTAGGTGTTGTGGTCGTCGATATAGGAGCAGATACATCAGATTTAGTAGTTTTTAATAATGGCGGAATACGACATAGTGCGGTGATTCCAATCGGAGGAAATAGCATAACCCAAGATATTGCTATGATGCTCCAAATCAGCTCTTCGCATGCAGAAAAAATTAAAAATAAATATGGATCAGCAATCGCATCTATGGCAAGTGCTGAACTTGAATTTGAGATTCCATCAGAGGGTGGACAACTGAAAAGAACTATTTCAGAACATGAATTATCGCGATATATTGAGGCAAGAGCAACTGAAATCCTTCAATATATTTCAAAGGAACTATTACGAGCTGACATAAATGGTCCACTAACATATGGATTGGTACTTACGGGGGGTGGAGCTGAATTAAATCACATCGCAAAACTTTCAAAATCTGAACTAAATATAAATACAAGAATTGGAACTCCTCTCCATTGCAAAAACAGCATCAATATGGGTTCTCAGCCAAGATATTCTGCTGCTTTAGGATTATTAAATTGGAATAGTTTTAACCAAAATGAGAGAATGGTTTTAAATGGACATTCCAATTCAATTGGAGGAAAAATGAAGCATTGGTTGAATGGAATTTCAAACTGGACTAGAGGATTTTTTTAAATTAGATATTAATAATTACATTTTTCAAAACATACCAACAAGGAGAAAAAAACATGCTATTTGAATTTGACCCAAAAATGGAACAAAAGGCTAAATTAAAAATTATCGGAGTAGGAGGTGCAGGAGGTAATGCAGTTAACCGAATGATTAAGGCGAACATGGCAGGTGCAGATTTTATTGCAATAAATACTGATGCACAAGATTTAGAAAATAATTCAGCTGAACATCGAATACAAATAGGAACAACTTTGACTAAGGGGTTAGGAGCGGGTGCCAAGTCTTCTATTGGTCAGCAAGCTATGGATACAGATAGAGAAGCTGTATTAAATATAATTGAAAATGCAGATATGGTTTTTATCACATGTGGTATGGGTGGAGGGACAGGAACTGGTGCAGCTCCAGTTGTAGCTCAAATTGCAAATGAACTGGGTATTTTAACAGTTGGTATCGTAACACTTCCTTTTAAATTTGAAGGTCCAAGAAGAATGGAGCGTGCTCTAGAAGGGATATCAGAAATGAGAAAGGTCTGCGATACTGTTATTATAATTCCAAACCAAAAATTAATGTCCATAGTTGATAAGAATACT
>CAZNQF010000078.1:903-8892 GCA_964575125.1 uncultured bacterium | reverse complement strand
CCAAGATGTGTTTATTTTTATTTTTGGAATAATTAATAAATACACTCCCTCGATAGATTCTGATAAAACAGTAAGTTTGTTTCCGATATCTGTCCCGATTTGAGTTCCTCCATTAATAAAGAATGGAATATCAGCTCCTAACTGTCCCGCAATAGATTCTCTCTCTTTTATATTTAATTTTAAATTGTAAAGCTTATCCAAACCATTAATTATTCCTGCAGCATTGGATGAGCCTCCCCCCAAGCCTGACCCGGAAGGAATTTGCTTTTTAAGTGTTATTTTCACACCCTTTATATTGGGAAAACATTCTTTCATTTTCTCCCATGCAGATACACATAAATTTGAATTATTGTTTTCTAGCCAATCCACATTAGATGAGAAAATACATCCGCTTTCTATCCTTGTTATTTCGATAGAATCACCAAAGTCCAACTCCTGAAAAACCGTTGAAATTAAATGATAACCATCAGCCCTTTGGCTATGAACTCTGAGCCCAATATTTACTTTTGAACCGGTTTTTAATTTCAAACTAAATTGTTAGTTCTTTTTAATAATGCTAATGCCTGAACCGCCCATCCTTTTTCTTCTCCTATAAATCCAAGATGATCTGTGGTGGTGGATTTTACAGAAATTACATTTTTAGGGATAGAAAGAATTTGGGATAAGTTTTCTCGAATTTTTGGAACATAATTTAATAGTTTGGGGTTTTGGAGAATAACAGTGGCGTCTATGTTTTCAATGTTCCACCCTTCACGTTGTATCATTATTGCTGTGTGACTTAAAAATAATTTTCCCGAAGCATTTTTCCATTTAGCCTCGTTACTTGAAAAATAAGTTCCGATATCTCCTAATCCTGCTGCGCCCAGCAACGCATCAACAACTGCATGTATCAGTGCATCTCCATCAGAATGTCCTTCAGATGTAAGCTGAGAAGGAATCTTTACTCCTCCAACTATTAAAAACTTACCCTTAACCAAAGGATGAACATCCAATCCTGTTCCAACTCTTCTTTGGTTTGAAATATTCATTTAATTACTTCGCTCTACCATTGTTTTTGCATATTCCCAATCTTCCTGATTTGTAATCTTTAAGTTATGTTTGGAACCCTCAATTAATTTTATCGAATATCCACATTTTTCCATTAACACACTTTCATCTGTGCCTAGAAAATTGCTTTTTTTTGCGGAAGAAAAGGCCTTTATTAATTTTTTTTTATTGAACGTTTGTGGTGTTTGAGCAATCCAAACCTTATCTCTTTCAATTGTATTCTTAATAATTTTTTTTTCAACTAATTTAATTGTATCTGTTGCCCTTATTGCCGTAACAACACCATCAAAATTTTTACATTCGGAGATGTTTGTTCTTATTATCCCCTCAGTCACAAATGGTCTAGCACCATCATGAATGCTTACAATGTTACTAAACTCTGATACAGCATTTAATCCATTACAAACAGATTCTTGCCTGTGCTGACCCCCCGAAATTACTTTTATTTTATTTTTTTTATAATTGCAGCGAACGACCTTTTTTATCTCATCGACATTTTGTTTTGGCACTACAAGGATAATCTCTGCTATTTCTTTTATATGAGAAAATGTTTTGACAGAATGAAATAAAAGTGGGACCTCTCCTAAAATTTTAAACTGTTTATATTCTCCAAACCTCTTTCCGGAGCCTGCTGCAGTAATAATTGCCGCTGTGGGCATAAAACGTTTTTGACTAAATTATAAGCATGGCATCACCATAACTTAAAAATTTATAATCTTTCTTTTTTGCTTCCCTGTATGCTTTTTTAATGAGATCAACATCGGCAAACGCAGATACCATCATAATAAGAGTACTCTTAGGTAAATGGAGATTGCTTATAATCCCATCAATCATCCTAAATTTATATGGTGGATATATGAATTTATCCGTCCAGCCTCGTTTGGGTGTAACCTGAAAGCCCGAGACTGCAACAGTTTCTAATGCTCTTACACAGGACGTCCCCACAGCAAACACCTTTCTCCGTTTCTTTTTTGTCTCATTAATTGACATTGCTGTCTTTGGAGATTCTTCATTGTATTCAGTATTCTTTTGTTGACGATTTATTTCTTCTACCTGAATGGAGCGATATGTGCCTTGTCCAATATGAAGAGTGACAAAATCATACTTAATCCCCTTCCGACTTACTTTTCCTAATAAACTTTTTGTAAAATGAAGCCCTGCAGTTGGAGCTGCAACTGCGCCTCTTTCTTTAGCATAAACGGTTTGATAGCGAACCTTATCCTTAGGCTCAGCTTCCCTTTTTATATAGGGAGGAAGTGGAGCATTTCCAATCCTTTCAATTACATCATAAATATTATCATTTCCATGTTCAAATCGTATAACCCTTCCCCCGGAAATAGTATTATCTATAACATCACAATAAATTTTAGAGGTAAACATAAGCTTGTTCCCTATGCGCACTTTTCTTGCAGGACGGACCATGGCTTCCCATAAGTTGTTTTCCAGTTCTCTCAAAAGAAACACCTCAACCCTAGCATCTGTTTTATCTTTAGTGGCAAAAAGGCGGGCAGGAAAAACTTTTGTATTGTTCATTAATATTAAATCATTTTTCCTCATATAATCGGAAATATTATAAAAACGTTTGTGTTCAATCTCCCCGGTATCTTTATGTACAACGATTAATTTTGCGCTATCTCTCCTGTCCGATGGATATTCTGCTATAAATTTTTTGGGAAGTGGATAGTCAAAATCGCTCAGCTTATATTTTTTTCTTTTTTCAATCATTAAATAGTCCTTTTTGATATTTATGTTCATAACCTAAAAGTTTAAATGCTTTTTTTTGGGCAACCCGCCCCCGGGATGTTCTTTGAATAAATCCTTCTTTAATTAAAAAGGGCTCATAGACATCCTCCACTGTGTTAGTGTCCTCACTTACTGCTACCGCTAGGGAGCCTACCCCCACAGGTCCACCATTAAATTTCTCTACCAATGCAACAAGAATTCTTCTGTCCATATCGTCCAGCCCAGTTTCATCTATACCCATTCCGTCCAGAGAGAGTCTTGCAACATCCTTTGTTATCACACCCTCAGCTTTTACTTCAGCAAAATCACGTGCTCTACGTAAAATTCTATTCGCAATTCTTGGTGTTCCCCTAGACCTTCGAGATATTTCCATTGCACCCTCATCATCTATTTCTACATTTAATATTTTTGCCGAACGGTTAACTATGTGAAACAACTCCCTTGGTTCATAAAAATCAACCCTCAAAACAATTCCAAATCTATCTCTCAGGGGAGAGGTTAAATTACCTAAGCGGGTTGTTGCGCCGGTTAGTGTAAATTGCTCAATATTTAACTGTACACTTCTTGCATTTGGTCCTTTGTCTATCATAATGTCAATGGTATAGTCTTCCATAGCAGAATAAAGATATTCTTCTACAACGCTGTTTAATCGGTGAATTTCATCAATAAAAAATACATCTCGATTCTGAAGGCTAGTTAACATTCCTGCTAGGTCTCCAGCCCTATCCATAACAGGACCGGATGTGGGTTTTAAGTTTACACTTAATTCCCGAGAAATGATATTCGCCAACGTTGTTTTACCCAACCCTGGAGGTCCAAACAATAAAACATGGTCAAGCGCTTCCTCTCTCTTATTTGCTGCTTCTATATAAAGTTTTAAACTGTCCACATTGTCTTTTTGACCAATAAATTCATCAAAATGGGACGGTCTTAGTGACTTCTCAACTACAGTGTCTTCTTCTAGGGGGGCAGGGTCAGTAATCGAATATTCAGACATTAGATTATTATAAATTATAATTCAGATGCATTATAGAGTGTTAAAGGTACAAATATGAATTGAGGAATATCAAGAGATGAATATTTATAAATACATTAACTTATCTCTTTATTTAAAAATAATCCTGTATATGATTTAATGTTTTTTGATAGATGTTCCGGTGTTCCAGAAAACAAGATTTTTCCTCCTTCATCACCTCCTTCTGGGCCCAGATCAATTACCCAGTCAGCACATTTAATCACTTCTAGGTTGTGTTCTATAACAACCACTGTATTTCCCCGGTCAACCAGTTTTTGTAAATCCTTTAAAAGCATCCGAATGTCTTCAAAGTGCAGGCCAGTTGTAGGCTCATCTAAAATATAAAATGTACTATCGTTGCTCGCGCGTGAAAGCTCAGAAGCAAGCTTAATTCTTTGGGCTTCTCCCCCTGATAGCGTAGTAGCCTGTTGCCCTAAACGAATGTATCCTAATCCAACCTCAGATAGTGTACCGAGCTTTTTCTTAACCGATGGAATATTATCAAAAAACTCAAGTGCTTCTTCTACAGACATATTTAGCACATCTGCAATGGTTCGTCCTTTAAGCTTTACTTCTAAAGTCTCACGGTTGTAGCGACTCCCCATGCAGGTTTCGCAGGTTACATACACATCAGGGAGAAAATTCATTTCTATTTTGATAATGCCATCACCTTCACAGTCCCCGCACCGTCCTCCTTTTACATTAAATGAAAACCGTCCGGGTTTGTAACCCCTTAATTTAGATTCAGGAAGCTGTGTGAATAAATCACGAATAAAGGTAAAAACACCTGTATAAGTTGCAGGGTTTGATCGAGGTGTTCGTCCAATAGGTTTCTGATCAATATTTACAACCTTATCTAAATATTTAGTTCCTTCAATAGTGGAATATTCAAGCGGATATTTTCTAGAACCGTTTAGTTCTTTTGCTAATATGGGGTACAGTGTTTCGTTTACAAGGGTACTTTTCCCGCTTCCAGATACGCCCGTAATTAAAATGAGTTTTCCCAAAGGAAACATTACTTGTATAGATTTTAAATTGTTCCCTTTCGCGCCAGAAATAATTAATTCTTTATTGTTTCCTTTTCTTCTTTTTTTAGGAATTGGTATTCTCTTTTTTCCTGACAAATATTTTCCTGTTAGTGATTTTTTTACGCTGAGAATCTTTTCAGGCTTCCCTGAAAAAACCACCTCACCTCCATGCTCTCCTGCACCGGGACCTAGGTCTACTAAAAAATCTGCTGCCTCCATTGTTTCCTTGTCGTGCTCAACAACTAAAATTGTGGTTCCTAAATTTCTTAATTTTTTTTAAGTGGTCAATAATCGAGAGTTATCTCGTGGGTGAAGCCCAATTGACGGTTCATCCAAAATATACAAAACTCCCACAAGTTGTGAACCGATTTGAGTCGCGAGCCTAATACGTTGAGCCTCACCTCCAGATAGTGTGGCAGCAGATCTGTCTAGCGTTAAATATTCGAGCCCAACATCATATAAAAAGCCAAGCCGTTCTTTAATTTCTTTTAGAATTTCTTTACTAATAAGTTGGTCTGTCTCTGATAGCTTTAGATCTTGAACAAATACTAAGGCATCCTTGATAGACATTTGTGAAAAACTGCCTAAATTCAAGGAACCAACCTTTACGGAAAGACTTTCTTTTTTTAATCTAGCACCATCACATACAGGACAAAGTCTCATGCTCATAAACTGTTCAATCCAATCTCGAATACCGTTTGATTTTGTCTTGCTATACCGTCTCATTAGGTTAGGAACAACCCCTTCCCAGCCGCCTGTATATGTTCCTGACCATCGCTTTGATTCATATTCCATCTTCATTTGTTTATTTCCCGTGCCAAATAAAAGTACTTTTCTTATGTTTGTATCCAGCTTGTTCCATGGTGTGGTAAAACTAAATTGATAGTTTTTTGCTAAGCTTTTTAATATGCTACCATACCAATTCCCCCTAGGCTGTTCACCCATAGAAACTATCGCACCCTGAAGAATTGATTTTGATTTATCAGGAACAATTAATTCCGGGTTTATTTCCATGTGAGAACCAATTCCATCGCAATGTGTACATGCTCCATAGGGTGAATTAAATGAAAACATTCTCGGACTGAGTTCTGCCATAGAAATACTACAATCAGCACAAGAAAAGTGTTCACTAAAAAGATGGTCCTTGTTAGGCATTTCATTAACAATTATAAGTCCGGATCCGATTTTTAAGGCTAATTCCACCGACTCTGTCAAACGATCGTCGCACCCCTTTTCTATTACAAGTCTATCTACAACAACTTCTATCGTGTGTTTTTTGTTTTTATTCAAATCGGGAATACTGTTCAATGAAAAAATTTCACCGTCAACCCTCGCTCTTAAAAATCCATCTTTTCTAATTTCAGAAAACACGCTTTTGTGTTGACCCTTTCTTCCCCTGACAACCGGTGACAATAAACATATTTTAGTTTCTTTTTTAAAGTTTAATATTGCATCAACGACCTGCTGTACGCTTTGTTTTTGTATCACTTGACCACACCGCCAACAATGAGGTTTCCCAATATGGGCAAATAATAGGCGGAGATAATCATGAATCTCTGTAACCGTTCCCACCGTTGATCGAGGATTCCTTGCGGTGGAACGTTGTTCTATAGAGATAGCGGGGGAAAGCCCTTCAATCGTATCCATTTCAGGCTTCTCCATTAGACCTATAAATTGACGTGCATATGATGAAAGAGATTCAACATATCTCCTCTGTCCTTCTGCATATATAGTATCAAATGCAAGAGATGATTTCCCAGACCCAGAAAGCCCTGTTATTACCGTTAAACAGTCCCTTGGAATATCCAGATTAACATTTTTTAAATTGTGTTTTCGTGCTCCCCGAACTATAATTTTTTTTATTGCTTTACTCATTTTTTTTCTGATTTATAAAAAAAACAGCATACAATTTAGCTCTTTTTAATATTGTTCGACCAAATTGAATTTCATTTCCCTGTACGATTTACAGTGTGTATTTTTCCTTTTCTACTTTTAATAATTTTTGAATAAATGAATTCGCTTAAAAACCATATGCTCATTGCTATGCCCCATTTAGCCGACCCATATTTCGGGAGGTCTGTTGTACTCCTCTGTGAGCACACTAAAGATGGTGCAATGGGTATTATTGTAAATCGTCCAATTTTAGACCCTGAACTGAAAAAGTTATTTTATGAAATCTATCCTAATGGTGGAAATCTCTTAAAAAAGAGTTCTGGCGTTTATTTTGGAGGTCCTGTGATGATAGAAAGAGGCATTGTTCTGCACACG
This sequence comes from uncultured bacterium, assembly GCA_964575125.1. Taxonomy (GTDB): domain Bacteria; phylum Fidelibacterota; class Marinisomatia; order Marinisomatales; family AB-629-J13; genus AB-629-J13. Next base: position 1,791 of record CAZNQF010000078.1, on the reverse strand, counting down.
CCGGAAATTTCAGCAAAAGGTACTATTAATATTTCAGAAGATTTTGCCCTAACTGCCCACAAAGAAATTTTGTCCAGCATAGATAAAAACAAATCATCTCTGCAGTTTAAGCTTGCAATAGGACATGCGGGCTGGACATAAGGTCAACTCGAACGTGAAATAGAAAATGGGGACTGGCTAATTCAAAACATAACACAAGATTTTATCTTCAACACTCCAGATGAGCTCATGTGGAACCAGGCAGCACTGTCTTTCGGAATCACTTCTTCTGATTTCTCGGGCCATGGGGGCTTGGCTTAATAAGCTATTACAAACTCTTTAAATAGAACCAACAAAAATATCTAATTTAGAATAAGTTCTGAAAGTTCAATTCTCCGGTTTTTATAGCTAAAATATAAGTTGGTGTTTTTAAAAGCCAGCCCGACAACTGTCGAGTCTTCAATAACATATTGCTGTGTTATTTTAAGTTCACTGTTTGCTCTAAATAGCACATCATTTCCAAACTCGTTCGCACCCAATAATAAATAACCTGAATCAATGTAGCTCGCTGCATAAACACCAATGTGTGTTGTGTCTACGCCTTCGATAGTAAAGGTTGTGTCGGTTCCCGATTTTGCTATATTCACCTTTGAAACAACTCTTCCTCTATATTGATTTAAGTTATATAAGTTTCTATAAAACAGGGTTAGAGAGTCCTTTTCAGCATTATAAACTATTCCAGAAGCTTGCCACTTGGGTTCTATAGAGTCAAACCCAAAAAAACCCCACTCTCCCAAGGGAGAAAGTTTTGATATGCTTCTAGTTTCTCTAGATTGTAAAAATAGGTTTTCTCCATCGTTGGTGATAGCAATATATCCTTGACCATTCATCCCCAAATCGTAGCTATCT
>CAZNQF010000078.1:0-858 GCA_964575125.1 uncultured bacterium | reverse complement strand
GCCTGAATTACCCGACAAATCATAATTAGTTGTATAAAAATATCCATTTAAATATGTAATGTCAGAGATGTCATCATAAAATGTGTTTTTACTCGTATCTATTTCGCTAGGAGATTTACAAGAAAAGATCACTAAGTATACAATACATATGGATAATAATATTTTTTTAAATGATTTCAATTTAATTTTAATTGTTTCTCTGTTATTAACATAATGAATTTAATATTATCTTTAATTAAACTATAAAGTTACTTGGTTATGCCTCTGTTTAACCTTCAAAATCACAATCATAATTTAAAACTAAATCTCATACACGAATTTTTTTGGGGGTTCGGAATGGCGTTTCACACCGTTTATGCAGTTATTCCACTATTTCTTCGTGAGCTTGGAGCACCAAATGGGATTGCTGTCTCTGTAGGTGGGTTGTTTTTCGTTTTAATTGCAATTCCTCAGCTGATTGTTGCTGTTTTGGGAAGAAATGTCCAGAAATTGAAACCTGCTGTGATTCTCGTTCATACTTTGGTGTGGTTTCCTCTTTTTCTTATGGGATTTATTTTTACCTTTGTTTTGCCTGAAGGGAAAATGGGGTGGATTATTTATATGGTTCTCTTTTCTATTTATGGTTTAGGCCTGGGGGTTGTTGTTCCTATTTGGGTAGACTTTCTAAATGCAGTTACCTTGCGTGAAAAAAGAGGGACTTTTTTTGGTCTTTCTTTTGCCATAGGTGGGCTTGGAAGTTTTTTGGGGGGGGCTATATTAACAATAATTCTCAATAGCTCCCTTGTTTTTCCAAAGAATTTTGGTGTTGGTTTTTTTATATTCAGTTTTTCAACCGTTGTTGCTACTGTAGTTTATTTC
>CAZNQF010000077.1:0-9003 GCA_964575125.1 uncultured bacterium | reverse complement strand
AGTAAAACTATATTTTAAACTTTCATTTTCTACTGCGTCTATCCAATCAGGGTTTCGATTAAAAAAATGGTTATTATTTTTTGGTTTTTGTTCTGCTGACCAAATCATATAAACATTTACCCACGCATGAACCTTGATCTTGTGGTCTTGAGCTTGTTTTATTATGTAATCGAGCGGATCAAATTCATCTGAATTTAATAATTCACTTTTTGGAATCCAGGAAGATTTATAAAAGCTGTCACCTCTACCTCTAACTTGCACAAAAATATGATTGAAATTATGTTGTGAAGCAAAATTAATTAACTTGTCAATTGATGTTTTTGATGTAAGCGTATATCTGACAACCCATAAACATCTTTTTTCAAAATGTGGGGTCATTGAAAAAATTATCGAAATAAATATAAAAAAAAACAGGGCGAATAAGATATCCACCCTGATAATATTTTTTGTAGGAAAAGACAAATTTATTGAATTGAAAAAGAATCTATTTTATTCATCCTCTTGTGTAGAGTCAACTCCAACCATGTCAACTAATTCGATTATAGAGACTTCTGCTCTATCATTATCTCTAAATCCAAGTTTTGTGATGCGTGTATACCCACCTGGGCGTTCTGAATAAACAGGTGCAATTTCATGGAATAAAGTATGAACAATATCCTTATGTTTTATTTTTCTTAATACTTGTCTTCGAGCGTGTAAATCTCCACGTTTTGCAAATGTAATCAACGGCTCAACAAATCGTCTTAATTCCTTTGCACGACTGTGAGTAGTTTTTATTTTTTTATGAATTATAAGAGAGGATGCCATATTTGACATCATTGCTTTTTTGTGGGCGCGAGAAGCTAGTCCTAATTTTTTAATGGATTTACGATGTCTCATAAATGATGTTATTTCTCCTTCTTTTTAGGAATATAATCATCCACGTCCATACCAAAATTCAGACCATTTTGAGATAATTTCTCAACTAGCTCTGTCAAGGATTTCCTACCAAAGTTTTTAAACTTTAACATCTGATTCTCTTCTTTTGAAACGAGCTCATAAATATATTTTATGCCAGCAGTCTGTAAGCAATTATAACTCCTTACTGATAATTCCATTTCATCAATTGTAGAATTTAAAAGCTTTTGCATAGCAATTTTTTCTTCACTAATTCCTTCAGTAATTTCCAATACCTCTGGTTTGCTAATTGCTTCAACATATTTTAAATGTTCAATCAAAACTGAAGCTGCATGGCTAATGGCATCTTTTGGTGTTATAGACCCATCTGTTGTAACCTCAACAGATAAACTTTCCTGATCTTCTTTTGCACCTGGTAAAGCAATTGAATTAAACATAACTTTTGTTACTGGATTGAAAATACTGTCAACTGAAATCATTCCAATCGGAGCACTCGGTATTTCATTTTCCTCACTGCTTACATAGCCTTTACCAACACCTAACCACAATTCCATGTCTACTTCACCATCTTTATTCATTTCTGTAATGTAATGATCCGGATTCAAAATCTCAAATTGATCACTTTGATCCTGAATATTTTTTGCAGTAAAAACATTTTTACCTGATAATTTCACACGAACTTTATCAGGATTATTTTCAAATAATTTAAAGCGAACTCCCTTTAAATTCATTATGATATCAGCAACATCTTCTTTTATTCCCTTTATTGTTGAGAATTCATGCAAAACACCATCCATTTTTACATTAGTGATAGCTGCTCCCGGAATACTAGTTAACAATACTCGTCTTAAAGCATTTCCCAAGGTCACACCAGAACCACGATCTAATGGTTTAAAGACAAATTTTCCATAAGTATCTGTATTTGACTCAATATCTATTTTTATTTTTAATTCGATTGAATTACTCATTTATAATCCTCAATAATTATTTTTTATTTTGAATATAGTTCAACAACTAATCTATCATTGATTGTTTGATCCATCTGATCTCTTTCAGGAATGTCAACCATAGTTCCTGTCATTTTTGCTTTATCTAATTCAAGCCAAGAAATTTCCAAATCACCTTTTATTCGTTTGACAGATTCTAAAATAATATCCATTTTTTTACTTTTATTTCTAACCTGTATAATATCTCCTTTTTGTACCAGCGAAGAAGGAATATTAACTTTTATTCCATTTACTAGAAAATGTCCATGATTAACAAGCTGACGACCTGAAGGCCTTGATGGTGCAAACCCTAATCTGTAAACTATATTATCCAACCTCTGTTCCAACAGCTGGAGTAAATTTGTTCCTGTTTCACCACTCATTTTGTCCGCTTTTGCAAAACAATTTCTAAATTGCTTCTCAAGTAAACCATACATAAATTTAATTTTTTGTTTTTCCTTCAACTGCATTCCATAATTTGATAATCTTCCCCGCCTCCCTTGTCCATGTTGACCGGGAGAATATGGTTTCCTATTTAATAATTTATCGTATTTTGGATTACCAAATATATTCTCTCCAAATTTTCGAACTAATTTCCCTCTTGGTGTTTGATTTTTTGCCATGTTAAATTATTCTCAGTTAAACTCTGCGTCTCTTAGGAGGACGACATCCATTGTGAGGTAAAGGTGTTACATCTCTAATAGAAGTAATTTGCAAACCTGCTACTGCCATAGCTCTTATAGCTGATTCTCTACCGGCTCCAGGTCCTTTTACCCTTACATCAACCGATGATAAACCTAAATTGATAGCTTCAACCGCAGCTTTTTCTGCTGCTAATGTAGCAGCATACGCTGTACTTTTTCGAGAGCCCTTAAAACCCGAGGTACCTGCTTTTTCCCAAACAAGTACATTTCCCAATTTATCTGTCATGGTGACATGAGTATTATTAAACGTTGCTTTTATATGTGCAACCCCTGCAGGATCTGATACAGATCTTTTTTTCTTTTTTTTACTTACTTTGTTACTTTGCGCCATTTATTTATCCTTATTTCACTTCAACTTTTTTACCCATTCCAACGGTTTTCTTTTTTCCTTTACGAGTTCGGGCATTCGTTTTTGTTCTTTGCCCATTTACTGGTAAACCTCGTCTGTGTCTTAGCCCTCTGTAAGTGCCAACATCTTTTAATCTTTTGATATTCATAGCAGTAGCTGACCTAAGTTCCCCCTCTACTTTTATCTCAAGATCAGTGATAGCTTTACGTATTGCTACTACTTCCTTTTCTTTCAAATCTTGAACTCTAGTTCCCTGATTTACACCTGCTTTGTCGCAAATATTTCTAGATTGTGTATGACCAATACCAAAGACATACCTTAACGAATATGCAACTTTTTTATTTCTTGGGATATCAACTCCTGCAATACGTGCCATATATTATCCTTGACGTTGTTTATGTTTAGGGATTTCGCAAATAACCATTACAGCTCCTCTCCGTTTAATAATCTTACACTTCGGACACATTTTTTTAACAGATGGTCTAACTTTCAATTTGAGCTCCTAATTCAGATTTTTTACTTAAAATTATAGCTTCGTCAGATGTAATTGTAATTGTATGTTCAAAATGAGCGCTTGTCTTACCATCTGCAGTTCTAATTGTCCAGCCATCATTATCCGTAACAATCTCCTTTACTCCCAAATTGATCATAGGTTCAATCGCAATACACATTCCTTCTTGCAATTTATATCCTTGCCCTGGTAGTCCATAATTAGGGATTTGTGGCTCTTCATGTAGTTGAGTCCCAATCCCATGACCCACTAATTCACGAACAATCGAATAACCAAATGGTTCAACATAAGATTGGATTGCATGTCCAATATCAGAAACATAGTTGCCTACTCTAGCAGATTGAATACCTCTAATTAACGATTCATGGGTAACTTCCATTAATTTTCTATTTTCCTGAGAAATATCACCAATTGGAAATGTTCGGGCATGATCACCAAAATATCCATTTTTTTCTGCACCACAATCAACCCCTACAATTTGCCCTTCTTTTAAAATTCGGTTATTAGGAATTCCGTGGACCACTTCATCATCAACAGATACACATAATGTAGATGGAAACCCTTTATATCCTTTAAATGCGGGGCGAGCGTCTCTACTATTGATATAATCCTCAGCAATCTGATCTAATTCAAGGATTGAAATTCCAGGAATCATTTTTACTGCCAATAATTCAAGAGTGTCTGCCACTATTTGACAACTTTCAGCAATTAGTTTTATTTCTCGTTCTGTTCTTATACGAACCATTAGGAACGTCTCCTCCCCCTAATCTTTCCCTTTGCTAAAAAACCATCATAATGTCTCATCATCAAATGGGATTCAATTTGCTGTAAAGTATCAAGCGCAACCCCTACAATAATCAACAGACTTGTACCACCAAAAAATGAAGCAAGGTCATAACCCACATCCATTGCGTTCATTAATATATAAGGAAAGATGGCAATGAATGCTAGAAAAAAGGACCCAGGCAAAGTAACTCTGGTAAGAATGTTATCAATAAATTCAGCAGTTCTTTTCCCTGGCCTAACACCGGGTATAAATCCACCCTGTTGTTTCATTGTAGTTGAAACCTGAATTGGGTCAAAGGCAATTGCAGTATAAAAATATGTAAAAAAGATTATCATAATTCCAAACACAAACCAATAAAATGGATGATCAAAAGAAAACCACCGCATTACATTTTGCATAAACTCAGATTCACTAAAAAATGTGGCGATTGTTGTTGGAATAAACATAATGGATTGTGCAAAAATAATTGGCATTACCCCAGCTGTATTTACTTTCATAGGGATGTGTGTAGCTTGCCCTCCATAAATTTTTCTTCCCACCACTCTTTTGGCATATTGAACAGGAATTTTCCTTGTTCCTTGTGTTAATAATACCACAAATCCAACAATAACAAACATCACACCCAACAAAATCACCTCTGACAAAAGGCCTCTAACACCCTGTTGAATATATGTAATTTCGCTCAAAACTACATTTGGGAAACCAGATACAATTCCAACCATAATTATGAGAGAAATGCCATTGCCAATCCCTCTCTCTGTAATTCTTTCTCCCATCCACATCATAAAGATTGTTCCCGTTACCAAACTAACAATCGCGGTAAATTTAAATAATAGCCCAGGATTAGGTACAACTTGCAATACACCTCCTGAGATATTAGCGGTCATACTTTCTAAAAATATTGCTACTCCATATGCTTGAAGTGTAGCTATAAGAACAGTGCCATATCGAGTAATTTGAGTGATTTTTTTCCTACCTTCTTCACCTTCTTTTTGCAAACGCTGAAAATAAGGTACCACCGATCCCATTAATTGGATGACGATCGAAGCTGAGATATATGGCATTATCCCCAGTGCAAAAAGCGTAGCTTTTTGAAATGCACCTCCCGCAAATAAATCATAAAGTCCAAAAAGTGTATTTTGAAAATTTTGAATCGCAGCTCCCAGTGCTTCTCCATCAATCCCAGGGATTGGGATATGTGCACCTAAGCGAACAACAACTAAAATTCCCAATGTAAATGATATACGTGAACGTAATTCAGGTATAAAAAGAATATTTCTTATTTTTTCTAACACAATACTTCTACCGTTCCACCTGCTTTTTCAATCTTTTCTTTTGCAGATTTACTTATCGCATGAGTTTTTAAATTAATAGGTGTATCAATATCACCCTTACCTAAAATTTTTATTGGGAATTTTAACGATTTAATATTTCCTTTTTCTAAAAATTTTTCAGGATCAATATTTTTGAGCTTTAGCTTTGCTAAATCACAAATATTGATAATTTGAAAATCTTTTTTAAATAAATGGTTTGAAAAACCACGTTTTGGCAAGCGACGCGATAGAGCCATCTGCCCACCTTCAAACCAAGGTCTTTTCTTATTTCCGCTTCGCTGACCTGCCCCTTTGTGTCCTCTCCCCGCAGTCTTTCCCAAACCAGAACCAGTACCACGACCTTTCCTCTTTGTAGCTTTAACAGACCCTTTAGATGGCTTTAATTCACCGAGTTTCATTTTGATTCCTCAATCTTTAGCATATAATCAATTTTATTAACCATTCCTCTAACAGAAGGATTATCGGGGAGCTCCACAGTTTGATGCATTTTCCATAAACCTAAAGCGCTTAAAGTTGCTCTAGCTTTTGGCTTATAACCAATTTTGCTCTTGATTTGAGTTATTTTTAAAAATGATTTCTTTTTAGCCATAATTTAATTATATACTTCTTTTATTGTAATACCTCTTTTCGCAGCAACACTTACTACATCCTGTATGTTTTGTAACGCATTAATTGTAGCTCTCACAACATTTAAATGGTTATTTGACCCTGTAATTTTCGTGAGAATATTTTGAACTCCCATTTGCTCCATAACTGCACGCACTGCAGCACCTGCAATAATTCCGGTACCAGGAGAGGCAGGTTTTAACATAACCCTGCTTGCACCATGCCTTCCAATAATTTTATGTGGGATTGTCCCATTAATTAACGGAGCTTTGAAAAGATTTTGTTTAGCGTTTTCCTTTGACTTTGTAATAGCTGATATCACTTCGTTTGCTTTTCCCATTCCCATACCTACATATCCGTTACCATCACCAATTACAACTAATGCAGAGAACCGTAACCGCTTTCCTCTAGAGGTTACTTTGGATACTCTATTAATTCTAACTACTACTTCTTCCTGTAAGTCAAGTTCTGTTGGATTTATCATATTTATAACTATTTATTTAATTTAAAAAATTAGTCCTCTTTTACGAGCACTTTCAGCTAAAGCCTTTACCCTACCATGGTAAGGGAATCCATTCCTATCAAAAAATACTTTCGTTATTTTTTGTTTAGTTGCTTTATCTGCTATTGACTGCCCTACAATCTCAGCTATTACCATCTTAGATTTAGCGGAAGCAACATCTTTTTTTAATGATTGATTATTTGAGGATGCTGAGCACACCGTTATCCCATCACCATCATTGATAATTTGGACCTCAATATGTTTGCTACTTCTAAAAACACACATTCTAAATCTATTATCTTGATGACTTCTTTGGAGTTTGCTTCGATTTCTTCTCCGTTGAAATCTAATTTTTTTTCTTTTTAAATCACTCATTATTATGCACCAGCTCCACCAACAGTCTTACCTTGTTTTTGTCTTACATACTCACCTTTATAGCGAATACCTTTTCCTTTATAGGGTTCCGGCTTCCGAAATGACCGAATTTTAGCAGCAACTTCACCAACTAATTGTTTATCACAACCAGATACCGATACTTCTGTCCTATTAGCTGCAATCATAATCCCATCTGGTGTTTCAAAATAAATGTCATGGGAGTATCCCAGTTGTAGGTGAAGTTTATTACCCTGCATATTTGCTTGATATCCCACACCTCTAATCTCTAATTCTTTTTTAAATCCATCCGATACACCCTTAACTGCATTCGCAATTAATTGACGCATAGTTCCATGCATAGCACGAAATTTTCTTTCATCCGTTGGCCGGGAAACCAATAATTCATTTTCATTCATTTTGACTACAAGCCATGGGAAAATAGTTATTTCTTGTTCTCCATTAGGTCCTGAAATTTTTATTATTTCATCATTAATCAAAACTTTAACGTTTTCAGGAACATGTATTATTTTTTTTCCTATTCGAGACATAACTTTACCAAATACTGCAAATGAATTCTCCGCCAATTTTTAATTTTTTGGCGGTCTTATTTGAAATCACCCCTTTAGATGTGGACAAGATTGCAATTCCAAGCCCATCTAACACTCTTGGGATTTCATTAATATTAACATACACTCTGCAGCCTGGCTTACTTTCTCTTTTAATACCTGTAATTACTGGCTTACCATGCATATCATATTTAAGAAAGATTCGAATAGATTCTTTCCCTTTATCTGATATAAAAATAAAATCTTTAATATAATGTTCTTCCTTTAAAATAAATGTGATTCGCTTTTTCATCGCAGAAGATGGAATATCCACCCATCGTTTCTCAGCCATGAAGCCATTCCGAATCCTCGTTAGTAAATCTGCAATTGGGTCAGTCATTGACATAATATTTTTCCTACCAGCTTGCCTTAGTGACTCCGGGAATCTCTCCCTTTAACGCCATTTCACGAAAAACAATTCTTGACAAACCAAATTTTCTTAGATAACCTTTAGGCCTTCCTGTTAAAAAACATCTATTTTTTATTCGATTAGGGTTTGATCGTCTGGGCAGTTTATATAGCTGATGCATTGCTGCCAATTTATCATTTTGACTGATTTTTGGATCTTTAATCATAGATTTTAATTCTTTCCTCTTGGTAGAATATTTATCAACCATTTTTTTTAAATGAATTTCTCGAACGATTTTTGATTTCTTTGCCATTAATTCATTCCCTCATTATTTTGTGTTTTCATCGGTTTCTCTCTAAGTGGAAACCCAAATTCTTTCAATAGCCAATAACATTCTTCATCATTTGAAGCAGTAGTATTTATAGATACATCCAATCCTCTAATATTATCTATATCATCATAATTTATTTCTGTAAATACAATCTGTTCCTTTATTCCAAAACTATAATTACCCTTGCCATCAAATGATTTAAAAGACAAACCTGTAAAATCTCTAGTTCTGGGCAGTGCAATTGAATTTAACCTCTCAAAAAACTCATACATTCTATTTGCTCGAATCGTTACTTTTGTTCCAACTGGCCATCCCCTCCTGATTTTAAATTTTGAGATATCTGTTTTTGCTTTAGTAATCACAGCTTTTTGACCAGTAATAGATGTTAGTTCTCTCACAGCACTTTCGATTGATTTTGAATTATTTTTGGCATCACCAACGCCCATATTTAACGTTATTTTTTTTAGTTTTGGAACCATCATTATTGAAGAATAATTAAATCTTTTTCTCAATTTTTCTATAATTACTTCTTCATAATAATTTTTCAACTTTGGTACATATCCATTTTTCTTTTTACTGTCAGCTTTTTTACTGTCAGCTTTTTTACTGTCAGATTTTTTACTTTAAGATTTTTTAATGTCAGATTTTTTAATTTAAGATTTTTTAA
>CAZNQF010000076.1:4847-9056 GCA_964575125.1 uncultured bacterium | reverse complement strand
ACCTACAACTTTGGTTTCAGCTTCAATAAATAAGGAAGCAGCAGAATTTATACAAAAATTATTCTATAGTAAAACAGTTCGCACATATGTTAACTCTGATGTTAAAGGTGTTGAATTGGGTGGATCAATTAAAAATGTTATTGCAATTGCGTCTGGTATCTTAGATGGAGTCGGATACGGAGACAATACCAAAGCTGCACTTTTAACTCGAGGTTTATATGAGATATCAAAGTTAGGAGTTGCAATGGGTGGCAACTTAAAGACATTTTCAGGATTAAGTGGTATGGGAGACTTGATTGTTACATGCTATAGTAAATATAGTAGAAATCGCTATGTAGGTGAAGAATTAGGTAGAGGGAAAGAATTAAAAAATATTTTAGGTGAAATGTCTATGATTGCTGAGGGGATTCATACAACAGAATCGGTACATAAATTAGGCAAAATTTATTCTATTGATATGCCAATAACACAAGCAGTTTATGATGTTCTATTTAATGGGAAAGAACCAAAAACTGCCGTTCACGACTTAATGACAAGAGATCTTATTGAAGAATAATAACTTTACTAATTTGAATCGGTTTAAAAAATGTATAATTTTGAGTTGCCCTTGTAGTTCAATGGATAGAATAGGTCCCTCCTAAGGATTAGATACAGGTTCGATTCCTGTCAAGGGTACTTAATTAAATAAAAGGAAAAAGATGTTAAAACCAAAAAAGAAAATAACCAAAAAAGAAATAAAAAAAGATCCAGTGTTGGAAAAAGTTGCAAATACATATGGCTTTGTAAAGGAAAAACATTTAATAATAATTAAAATTAGTTTAGGGGTAGCAATCGGAATTATTTTGTTTTTGGTTTGGTCTAGTCATAAAGATAAATTGAATTTAGAATCCAACCTTGCATTATCGAAAGCTCTTATCTCCTGGCAGACTGATGATTTAGATAATGCTAAATTACAATTTGAAATACTTGCAGATGAGTTTAAAAATACATCCAATGGCAAGCTAGCTAATTATTGGTTAGGATTGATAGAATATAATTCTGGAAACAAAGAATCAGCAGAAGTATACCTGAAAAAAACAATTTCATACAGACAAGTGGATATAATTCTACCAAATGCTTATAAAGTTCTTGCACACCTTTCATGGGATAAGAATGATAAAGATAAAGCTCAAACATACTTCCAAAAAGCAGTAAAATATTCTTTAGGAGGAAATGATAAATTAAATCACAAATTAAATTTGGTTGATTTTTATATATCTCAAGAAAAATTTAATGAAGCTAATGATCTATTAGAACCAATATTAGAAACTAAAGATTTGTCATCCGCCCTAAAAATAAAAGCAGAAGAATTAACCGGAAAATTAAATTAATTGTAAAATTTAACATATTGGATTTTAAAATTTTACCTATTAAAAACAGAGTTTTAAATTTTATATAATTATTTCTGTTAACCGCTTGTTTGATTTAGATAGATAAAAGTAACTTCACGGGTGAAAAGTGGGCTAAATGCCCACTTTTCTTGTCTATATAATGAGTAGGATGAAAGTAAAAAACATAGTGGAATCGGTATTGGATAAAAATATTTTTATTCTTGAGGTAAAGGAAAATGTACATCAAGATATGATACGTGTTACTGTGGATTCAGAAAGAAGCATTTCATTAGCTGAAACTTCAAAAATTGCAAAAAATATTCGCGAATCCAAAGAAATTAATTTACTATATCCTAATGGTGTTCGAATAGAAGTTACTACTCCGGGGATTTCTTCACCTCTTGAATTTACATTTCAGTATAAGAAAAATATTGGCAGAGTATTAAATATTTCTTTATTAGATGTCAAAAAGAAAAATTTTCAAGGAATATTGACAGATGTAAACAAGAAAAAGATAACAATTGACTCTAATGAGCACAAATTAAAACAATTTAATTTTGATCAAATTAGAAAAGCAACTGTTAAGGTTTCTTTCTAGAATATGTTGGAGGAATTTTGATAAACAGGCAATTAATTGAAATATTTTCAGAGTTAGCTCGAGATAATAACGTTGACCGATCTGAACTAGGTACAATTATCGAACAATTGTTTTTATACATTATAGAAAAACAATTTGGTGATTCTTCAAACTGCAGTGTAATTGTGAATGTCGATAAAGGAGAAATAGAAATTTATGCTGAAAAAACAATCGTTGAATCAGTTTTGGATCGGAATAGTGAAATTACAATGGATAATGTAGCTAAGGCTGGTTCTGAATTCTCAGATCTTAATCTTGGAGACCCTTTTGTTGAAGTCATAGACCCCAAAATTTTTGGAAGAAGAATGATAACTCATGCAAAGAATTTTTTTGCACAGAGATTAAAAGATATTGAAAGACAAGTTATTTATGAAAACTATGAAAAAAGAGTAGGTGAAATTATTATTGGCACAGTTCATCAGAGTCTACGAGATGCTATATATATAAATATTGAAAAAGCTGAGTTAAAACTTCCAAAATCTGAGCAAATTCCATCAGAATATTTTCGTAGAGGAGATACAATTAGATCAGTTGTAAAGTCTGTTGAGGTTAAATCAAAAGGACCAGAAATTATTGTATCTAGAAGTGATAAACATTTTTTATATAAATTATTTGAAATGGAGGTTCCTGAGATTGAGGAAGGATTAGTTGAAATACAGTCTATTGAAAGATATCCCGGTGAAAGAGCAAAAATCATTGTTCACTCGCATGATAAACGGGTTGATGCAGTAGGTGCTTGTGTTGGTATGAGAGGCAGTAGAATTCAAGCTGTAGTGCGTGAGCTAAGTAATGAAAAAGTAGATATTATTCCCTTTAGTAAAAAATCAGAGATATTGATATCTAGAGCCCTTGCTCCTGCAAAGCCTATAGATCTTTATATTGATGATGATAGGCAATATTGCGAAGCAATTTTTAATGATGATGATTTAAATACTGCAATTGGAAAGGGCGGAATGAATATTAATCTTGCAAGCAGATTGGTTGGTTATAGAATTGATGCCTTTGGAAAAACTGAGTACGAAAAACAACAAAAAGAGCAGAATACTTCTTTAGAAGACTTATCAAATATTTCATCTAAAATAATTAAAAAACTTAAAGCCTTAGGAATTAGTTCTGTTTCTGAAATGTTAAGTGCAGAGGAAGAAAATATTTCGGGAAAAGATGGACTCGATAAGGATTCACTTGAAATTGTTTATGACTCAATTCAAAATTTCTTAAATGAAGAAGAAGTTAGTGATGAAACAACTGTAGTAGGTGATATCATACTTGATGTAGATGAAACGGTTGATGAAGTAATAATAGAAGAAAAAAAATAATTTATTATGAGAATATTTCAGATAGCAAAAGAATTAAACATCTCCCATAAAGGGATTATTTCTTTTCTTGAAACAAAGGGTATTAATGTAAAATTGATGGATTCTATAGATGAACAAGTTCACCACATAATCCTTGCAGAATTCTCTAAAGAAAAGGAAACTGTAGATCGGTATAGAAAAGAACAGGTAAGAAAAGAAATCCATGATAAGCGTGTTCGCCAAAAACAGAAAGAAAAGAGTAAATTACAATTACTTTCTATAAATGACCTGAGGAATATAGAAAGGGAAGAAATTCAAAAAATAAATCTAGAAAAAAAGAAAGTTGAAGAGAAAAAAAAGAAGCTAGATAAAAAAGATCAAAAACATCACACAAAAGAACATAAATCAGAGGAAGTTCAACAAAAAGAAAAAAAGAAAAAAATGCGAAAAATTGAAATTTCAGATATTGAGTCTGAGATTGGTCAAATGGGAAGAAAACGACCTGTTAAGGAGACCACCGTAGGTAAAAAACAAGCTGCACCAAAAAATGTGCAAGATATGGTCAAAAAAACATTGGCAAAGATTGATACTAAATCAAGAAAAAAAGTATATAAAAAAGATAAAGAAGTTATAGAAGAAGCAACTGAAAGTGGTTCCTTAAAAAAATTGAATATTCCAGAATTTTCAAGTGTGGATGAAATATCAAAGCTGTTTAATTCCACTCCCAGTGAAGTAATTCAAAAGTGTCTTGGTTTGGGTGTGTTAGCAACTATGAATCAGCGTTTAGAATGGGAAGTAATTGAACTATTATCTGAAGATTATGGTTATTCTGCTGAAAAAATCAGTGACGTTGGTGAAGAAATGTTTACTCTGATCGAAACGGATGAAGATATAGAGAATGCTCAGC
>CAZNQF010000076.1:0-4837 GCA_964575125.1 uncultured bacterium | reverse complement strand
CCTGTTGTAACAATCATGGGTCACGTTGACCATGGTAAAACATCAATATTAGATTTTATAAGAAAAACAAATATAGTTGCAGGTGAATCAGGTGGTATCACTCAACATATAGGTGCATATAAGGTGGAGCTAGAGAGCGGAAATCATGTTACATTTTTAGATACGCCGGGTCACGAGGCTTTTACAGCAATGAGAGCAAGAGGAACCCAGGTTACAGATATAGTGATTCTTGTTGTAGCTGCTGATGATAGCGTAATGCCTCAAACTATAGAAGCAATTAATCATGCAAAGGCAGCTTCCGTTCCAATTATTGTTGCCATTAATAAAATTGATAAACCAGGTTCAGATGTAGAAAAAGTTAAAAGAGAATTATCTGAGCATGATGTGTTGGTTGAAGATTGGGGTGGAAAGATACAAGGAATTTCTGTTTCAGCAAAAACTGGAGAGGGTATGAATGATATTATGAATGGTATCATTTTGGAAGCAGAAATGTTAGAATTGACCTCAAATTTTAGTGCTTTAGGACGTGGTACAATTATTGATTCTAAACTAGATAAAGGACATGGTCCTATGGCAACAGTACTTGTGAGAAAAGGTACACTTCATGTCGGAGATCCTTTTTTATGCAATGATTATCCGGGAAAAATTAGAGCGATTATGAATGAAAGGGGGCAGAGGATAAAAGAAGCATTTCCCTCTGATGCAGTCCAAATTTTAGGGTTTGACCAGGTGCCCCAGGTCTCAGAAATAATTGCAATAGTAAAAAGTGATAAAGATTTGAAGAGAATTTCATCTGAACGGCAGAGAATTCGACGAGAAATAGATTACAGAAAAATATCTACCCATTCTCTGGATGAAATGTCTTCGTTAATTCGTGAGGGAAATATAAAATCACTTCCTTTAATTGTTAAAGGAGATGTAGATGGGAGTAATGAAGCATTAACAGAAACTTTAACCAAACTACAGAATAAAGAAGTTCAAGTGAAAGTTATTCACAGTGCAGTTGGAATGATAACTGAATCTGATGTTTTATTAGCAGAAGCATCTAACGCAGTTATAATAGGTTTCCATGTTCAAGTTTCATCCAATGCTAAGTTGCAGGCAAAGCAGACTGGTGTAGAGATACGATCATACAACATTATATATGATGCAGTAGAAGATGTTAAAATGGCACTTGAAGGTCTACTGGAACCGGATTATTCAGAAAAGATTACAGGGAAAGCTGAAGTTCTTGAACAGTTTAAAGTTCCGAAATTAGGATTTATTGCTGGGTGTAAGGTTACTGATGGAATTATAAAACGTTCAGATAAAGCTAGATTCATCAGGAATGATGAGATTATTATCGAAAAATGTGATATTTCATCCCTAAAAAGATTTAAAGAAGATGTAAAAGAGGTAAAAGAGGGATTGGAGTGTGGAATTGGGTTATCAGATGCAATTAAATATAAGGAAGGGGATATCATTGAGGTATTTGAAGTTATTGAAATAAAAAGAAAGCTTGAGCTTCCTTGAAGCCGCAGAGACCTTATAAAAGAACAGATAGGGTTAAAGAGCAAATTCTTGAAATAATTACTGATACCGCAACAAAACATATAGATATTAAGCAATTTGGATTTATTACATTTACCAAAATAAATCTAACATCAGATTTAAGGTCAGCTACCATATCATTCAGTATCTTAAACGCCACAGAAAAAATCCAAATTATTGAAGATAAGCTAAACAAAATGTCTGGAGGTTTTAAAAAATATATTGGTATGGAGATGAGATTAAAGAATATACCTGATGTAAACTTTTCTTATGACTATTCAATGGATTATGCTGAAAAAATGAATAAAATAATTAAGAATATTAATATTCCTCCTATTGTAGATGATTCTTAATATCTATAAACCTGTAGGGTGGACATCAGCAGATGTTGTACGAAAAGTAAAAAAAATAACTCAAGAGAAAAAGGTTGGGCATGGAGGAACTTTGGACCCTTTTGCTGAGGGTGTTTTAATTATAGGGTCAAACAAAGATACTAAAAAATTGACCACTATATCATCTATGAAAAAATCTTATGAAGCATCACTCCAACTGGGATGTGAGACTGACACTCAAGATGTGACCGGAAATATAATAATTAGAAAAAAAATTCCTGATTTTAATGAAATAGATATAAAAAATGTGTTTAATAAATTTTTAGGACAATCTACACAAGTTCCACCTGCATTTTCAGCGAAAAAGATTAATGGTGTAAGGTCATATAAGTTGGCTCGGCAAGGAAAAAAGATAGAACACAGATCTATCTCCATAACTATTTATTCACTTGAGTTATTATATTTTGATAAACATTCAATTCAATTTTTTGTTGAAAGTTCAAAGGGAACCTATATTCGTGTTTTAGGTCAGGATATCGCAAGATCTTTAAATACGGCTGGATATCTAAAAACTCTAAAAAGAACATCAGTTGGAGATTATTCATACGAGTCCTCTAAGCAGATATCAGAATTAGAAAGCGAATGGAAACATATTTCGAATTAGATAAAGTTTCCCCTTGTAAATCTTCGGTCCTAACAATTGGAAATTTTGATGGTATACATAGGGGACACCAAAAGATTATTAATAGAACGGTAAATATAGCTAAGGGGAAAGCTATTCCATCTATTATAGTTACATTTCACCCTCATCCTAAACATATTTTAAATCATGACAAATCAAAATTATCAATTATTCTTGATTTGAAAAATAAATTAAAAATGTTTGATGAACTCGGTGTGGATATCACATTAATTATTAATTTCACAGATGATTTTTCAAAGATAAATGCTCTTGAATTTTTAAAAAATATTATTGTAAATAAGTTTAATCCAGATGACTTAGTATTGGGGTATGATCATCATTTTGGGCATAAGAGAACTGGAAGTCCTGATATGGTCAGAGAATTTGGAAAAAATGAAGGAATAAATGTTGAGATTGTCAATGCTGTTTCAGATAATGATTCCATAATTTCAAGTACCCAAATTAGAAATCACATTAATTCTGGATATATCAGGCGAGCAAATTTTGAGCTTGGGTGGGTTTATGGATTTAATACTAACGTAGTAAAGGGGGCAGGTCGTGGGCATTCATTATCATTTCCTACTGCAAACTTTGTTCCAAGGGATTTAAATCAATTATTACCAAAAGATGGTGTTTATTTGGCTAGGGGAAGAGTTGCTGGTAAACAATTGTATGGAATGTGTAACTTAGGTGTCCGTCCTACGTTTAATGAAGGTAATTTTGTAATGGAAGTTCATTTTTTTGACTGCCATGATGTTGATTTATATTCAAAAAATATTCGAATAGAATTTTTAGAACGGGTTCGTGATGAGATAAAATTTGTATCCATAGATGATTTAGTAGCTCAATTAACACAAGATAAAAATCATTGTCTTGGTTTATTAAAAAAATATTATTAGGAGAAAAAATGACTTTAACAGTTGAAAAGAAAAAAGAAATTATCAGTCAAATTGGTAAAAATAAAAAAGATACCGGTTCTTCTGAAGTGCAAGTTGCACTTTTAACACAGAGAATTCGAGATTTGACTGATCATTTAAAAATGAACAAAAAGGATAATCATTCCAGACATGGATTAGTTAAATTGGTATCAAAAAGAAAAAAACATTTGAAATATCTATTAAGAACTAATCCTGGAAATTATAAAAAAGTAATAAAAGAATTAAAAATAAGAGGATAAAAAATAATGATTAGAAAATCAAAATCTATCGGTGGAAGAGAAATGTCGATAGAAACAGGCAAAATTGCCAGACAGAGTAATGGCTCTGTATTAGTTTCGTATGGAGAAACAACCATACACGTAGCAGTTAATTCTGCTAAAGAACCAAGAGAAGATATAGATTTTTTTCCACTTCAAGTTGAATATAGAGAGAAACATTATGCTGGGGGGAAAATTCCAGGTGGTTTTTTTAAAAGAGAAGCAAGGCCATCAGAACATGAGGTTTTGACAAGTCGTTTGACAGACCGTCCAATAAGACCGTTATTTCCAAAAGGTTTTAAAAATGATACTCAGGTGATGATTACAGTACTTCAAAGTGATGGTGAAAATATGGCAGATACTTTAGCTGGAGTGGGCGCATCTGCTGGTTTAATGCTATCATCTATTCCATGGAATGGGCCTATTGCTTCTGTAAGAGTTGGCCGTGTAAATGGTGACTATATACTAAATCCAACACGGTCTGACCAAATAGATTGTGATCTAGACCTTATTGTCTCAGGTAATGAGGAGACAGTTGTAATGGTGGAAGGGGAAGCAGAAGAGTCAACTGAATCTGATGTTCTAGAGGCATTAAAATTTGCTCACAAAGGAATAAAGGAAATAATTGATCTTCAAAAACAATTATTAGCAGAAATTGAAGTTGTTAAAGATAAGATCGCTCAGCCAGAAGAAAATGATAAACTTCATAGAGAAATTGAGATCTTATTGGCTAATCAAATTGATGATATTGTTAAGATCAAAGATAAAGCTGAGAGGTCGACTGCAAAAGATTCTTTAATAAAAACTGTCTTAGATAAATTGGGAGAAAAATTTCCCGATGAAGAAACTTCGATAACAGCGTTTATTAATGAAAAATTCAAAATGGGTTTTCGAGAGCAGGTTCTTGCGACTGGACAGAGAAGCGATGGGCGAAAAACAACTGACATTCGGCCCATATCCGTCGAAACAGGTATATTGTCGAGAACTCACGGTTCTGCCTTATTTACCCGAGGGGAAACTCAGGCACTGGTTATTACTACTCTGGGAACAAAACGTGACGAGCAGATAGTTGATTCAATGGATGAGGATTATAAAAAG
>CAZNQF010000075.1:1624-9107 GCA_964575125.1 uncultured bacterium | reverse complement strand
ATGCTTTTGTTTGATTTATAGCAAAATCATTTTTTTCCATTGGCTTTAAGCCCCGTACACGACGCATAACGGAAAACAGATTATCCTTAGCTTTTTCAATCTCTCTTTCATCAACTTTTACACTGATACGGGTAAACCCCCGCCTAGAGAATAGTCTTGTATATGCTCCCATTGGTATAATTGCCTGATTGTCAACGCTGAACAGTCCCAGGAATTTTCCTTGTTCTTCAAGTACACCAATTATCCTGAACTTAATTCCATCGATTTTGATGTGTTCTCCTATAGGGTTCTCATTTTCAAAAAATGAATTTCTAATTCCATCACCAATAACAGCAACACGTGCCCCTGAACGTTCTTCCCCTTCAGTGAAAAATCTACCATAATCAATGTTTGTTGTAACGGTCTCCATGTAATCAACATTTGTTCCAAATATTTCTGTGGTAGTATTTTTACCATCACGAGCAAGTGTTGCGCCTCTCTGCATAACTGGTGATACTGCCAAGGCATATTTTGACTTCCTATATATTTCATCAACATAGTCAAGTTGGATTCTTGGTCTATTTTTAACCTCCCACCATTCCATATCGCTGAACCATTCATACCGGCTTATATAGAGGATATCCTTTCCAAGCCAGGACATGCTCTGTTCAAAGGAACGATCAAGACCAGAGATTAGGGTTCCCATAAGGGTGACAGATAGAACTCCTATAACAATCCCCAGTGCAGTGAGAAGGGCCCTTGTCTTATTTGAGTAAATTGAAGATAATGCTAGACGGAGATTTTCTAAGAACATCGGCTCAGTCTTTTATTCTTAGATCGTCCTTGATCTTTCCATCAAAAATGTTGATTATTCGATGAGCGTGTTTGGCAATGTGTTCTTCATGAGTAACAAGTATAACTGTATTGCCCCTGTTGTATAGTTTATCCATGATTTCCATGATTTCTTTACCACTCCTAGAATCAAGATTACCAGTTGGCTCATCAGCTAAAATAATTGCAGGTTCATTTACCAGCGCTCTGGCAATGGCGACCCGCTGTCGTTGTCCTCCTGACAGTTCACTTGGTTTGTGGTTTATACGGTCTGATAGACCAACGGCTTTCAGAGCATTCCCTGCTTTTTTGAGTCTTTCATTTTTTTTTATATTTGAGTAGATGAGTGGCGTTTCCACATTTCTAAGGGCAGTTGCCTTAGGAAGAAGGTTGAATGTTTGAAACACAAAGCCGATTTTTTGGTTTCTAATGGAGGCCAGTTGTTCATCATCCATTGTGTGAACGGCTTCTCCCTCAAACTCGTATATTCCTTCTGTTGGTGTATCTAGGCAGCCGATTATATTCATCAGGGTTGATTTCCCTGAACCTGATGGACCCATAATTGAAATATATTCATTTTTTACAATGGACAGGTCTACACCATCTAGGGCTTTTACTGTTTCACCTCCAAGTGAATAGTAACGCTTTATTTTTTCAAGTTGGATAAGATCCTGCATTGATTTGGTTAATTGTTTTTTGGAAAATTATCAGTTTCTATTTGTACAGGGGCCTTGTGCCAGAGCTCTCGACTTATAGCCCTGTAGCTTCCGCTAACAATTTCCTCTCCCTCAATCAATCCTTCTAAAAGTTCGTAGTGTGTTTCGCTGGATATTCCTACTTTCACTCGCTTTCCTAAAACTTCAAGGGATCCATTGCCACTAGGACTATTAAGGGCGAAAACAATATCAACCCTTTCTTTTTTTGTAAATGGGGTTTCATCTTGATTATCATTTTTGTCTGATTTCCATCCTTTTTTATCATCTTTTGGTACATATGATTCAAATCCTTCTGAGCGTACGGTAAGGCATTGAATTGGGATTGATAAAACATTTCGTCTAATATCTGTAATTATATTTGCTGTAGCGCTCATCCCTGGTCTAAAAAGTGGGTGTCCACTCAGCATCCTAATTTTTACCTTAAAATTGGTTACCTGATTTTGGTTCCCAAAATTTGATGTTTCTGCAACGTGAGCTATTTCTCTGATAGTACCATAAAAAATAGTATCCTGAAAGGCGTCAACCTCAATCTCACTTGTATCTCCAATAGACAAGGATACAACATCATTTTCATTTACCTCCACCAATATTTCCATGCGGTTAAGGTCAGCAATAGTCATAAGCATTCCCGGTTGAAACATTCCTCCTACTGCCATCTCACCGACCTCTTTTGTAATTGTGGTAACCACACCAAACTGCGGAGCCAATAGCCTGGTCTTTGAAAGGTCGTCCCTTCGGGATTTAAGTGAGGCCTCTGCTTGTTCAAGTTGGCTCTCTGCAAATAGATACTGAGCCTCTACCGTTTCAAGCTCCTGGGATGAAATTAGATTTTGTGAAAATAGTGAATGAGTTCGGTCCATCTGAAGCTTAATCTGTCGGAGATTTGCCTTTGCTGATTTTACCACAGACTCTGCTTGTTCAAGATTGGCACGAGACTGAGTTTCATCAAGCGATATCAAATGTTGTCCAGGGGAAACTGTATCCCCCTCACTCACTGTGATATCTGTTATCCAGGCGGTTATGGTAGACGTAATCTGAACTTCCTCCTCTGGCTGAAGCTTACCGCTAGCGTTTACCCTATGAATAATATCTGTTCTTTTCACCTTCTCAGTTTCAACCATTATTGGTTCCTCTTGTCCACGATTGTAAAACCAGATAGCTATTTTGATTGCTATCAGTAGAGGGATCCAAACTATTTTTTTTTTAAAAAACGATACCATATTTTCTCCTTATTCTGTCCCAAAGTTTTCATTTAGATCTCCAGTAAACGCTTTTAGAGAGGCTGCAGAGACCCAAAAATCATATTTCATGTTTACCCAAGAGGTGCTGGCCTGATTTAGGGATACTTGAGCATTTAGCACTTCAAGGATTGAGGCAGCTCCCAATGAATAGCGTTCCTGTATAAGAGTAAGGTCTTCCTCCGCTGACTCTACAACCTGGGATTGAATAGGAAGAACATCCAAATAATGTCGCAAAACCTCAAGTAGATCAAGAGCCTGTACATTCAGATTATTCCTAAGAGTGCTAAAGTCTTCGGTTTGACGATTCCACTGGATGCGTTTTTGTTCTATTTGTGAAGACATCCCTTTGCCTGTGAAAATTGGAATGGATATTGATAAATTTATACCTAGAGTCCAGTCATCTTTAAGGTTGTCGATCCATTCTTTAGAATTTTCCCCTATAACTGAGTAGTTTATTCCAGCATTAATCAGGGGGAATCTCATCCCCTTACTGATCATATAACTGAGTTTTGCGGATTCAATTAGAGATCTCTGTACTTTTATATCAGGATTGTTTTCTTTAATAGAGATAATTAACATTTTTTCTTCTGGTAGGCGGTACGATAGTATATTCTTATTAAAGCTCCTAAAACTTTCTCCGCGATCGAAAATTCCCATTGCAAAAAAGAAATTTCTGCGTGCACTGCGAAGGTTTTGCCCAGAGCTCAATAGCTCAGCCTGAGCCTGTCCCCGTTTAACCTTCCCTTTTAAAAGGTCTGTTTTATTTACAGCCCCTAGTTCAAACTGGGTTCTAACAAGTTCTAACTGTTTTTCTGTGAGGGAAAGATTTTGGACCGCGACCTCGTTTAACTCTATTGCTTTCAAATATTCAAAATATTTCTGAATAACATTTCTTATAACAGTTATTTTAGTAGAGCGATAACTAAAGTCCGCGCCTTCAAAGAGAGAGCGTGTCTGTTTTAATCTATTTATGGTTTGTCCTCCATCATAAATCTTCTGAGCAAAAGTAATTCCAGCGGAGAGATTCTGAGAAAAATTATAGATAGATGTATCGATTGCCATGTTTTCATAATCAATTGATATTGCTTCTCTCTCAGGGAAATATGTTTTATTTAGTCCACCGCTAAAGCTCACAAACGGAAGAAGATCACTAAATGCAATATTTACAGATTGTTCAGCAGAGAAACGCTGAGATAACGCTGACCTAATAATGCTCTTATTATTGACTCCAATAATTATACATTCTTTCAGGGTAAGCTCACTAGCCCATCCTTTAGATAAAAATAAAAAAAGTAAAAGCAGATATCTCATATTAATATTATAGTACGATTTTGAAAGTTATAAATAAATTAAAAGTTCCGCAGTCTTGTTATGTTTTCTAAAGAAAAGAATCTTTATTTGTTAAAAGGTAATTTTTTGCGTCTTCATAGGTATTTTCGATATCTCCATTTAATATAGCGTCCTCTACTGCAGACTTTATTCTTCCAACCTCTTTTCCAGGTTTCAACTCAAAAATTTTCATAATTTCTTTACCCTTAACAGGGGATTGAAATTCTTTCATTTTATCTATTTCTTTCACATCTTTCATTCTCTCTTCAACCCGCTCAAAATTGCCTATATACCGTTTTACAAGTTTTGGATTTTTTGTGGTGATATCAGCTCGGCATAAAGTCATAAGTTCATGAATATCTTCTCCTGCTGCAACCATGAGTCGACGAAGTGCTGAATCTGTAACACCATCTTTTGCTAGAGCTATGGGGCGAAGATGGAGGGCCGTCATTTTTTGTAGGTATGAATTTAGCTCATTTGAAAGCTTCATTCGCTTGGATACTTTGTTAACCATTTTTGAACCAAAAAAATCATGTCCATAAAATGTGTATCCTTTTTGCTTGTGGATACGTCGCGTATTAGGTTTTGCAATGTCATGTACTAAAGCTGCAAATCTAACACGCATTTTGTCCGTGAGCTTAGCTGCATTATCCACAACCTGGAGAGTGTGAGCAAAAATATCTTTATGATGCCACTCTGATGTTTGTTCCAATCCCCACATGGAATCAATTTCGGGAAAGACAATTTTCATCAACCCTGTGTGCTGTAGGAGTTTTAATCCGATGGATGGCTTAGGGCACGATAGAATTTTAGTAAACTCTGTAGTAATTCGTTCCCAGGAAACAATTTTAATTCTGTGAGCCTGTTTAATCATTGATTCCTTGGTTTTATCATCTATCCGCATATCTAATTTTGCAGAAAAATAAGCTGCTCTCATCATTCTCAACGGATCCTCCGAGAATGTTTTATCTGGGGCCAAGGGGGTAATTAGTTTTTTTCTCTGAAGTTCAAGGATTCCCTTAAACGGATCAGCTAACTCACCAAACCGTTCTGGGTGAAGATCAATTGCCATTGCGTTGATTGTAAAATCTCTCCGCAGTAGGTCCCCTTTTAAATCTGTATATTGAACTTTATCTGGTTTCCTTGATTGTTCAATATATGATTCTGTTCTGGCAGATGCCACTTCTAAAGGGAACTTTTTATAAGGGATTCGTGCAGTGGAAAATCGTTTAAAAGTAACAACCGTTTTTACATTTAATTCATCAGCCACCTTTCGAGCGAACTCGATTCCATCGCCCACAACCATCAAATCAATTTCGGTTATTTTTCTACCTAAAAACAAATCACGAACATAGCCACCTACTACATATATATCCTGATTTAGTTTTTTACCTAATTTTCCTACAAGATGCAGCTCATCCTTTCCAATAGGATTTTCTTCTATTAAATGTCGGATATTTGCCATGCTAAAAATTAACACTACTGAGTGAAATATTATCATTGAATTGAAATGAACTAATCATTTTATAAAACTAGTCTAACACAAACATTTTGAAGAATGTATAGTTTTTCTCATTTCAAGAAGATTAATTATTTTTTTTCTGGGAACATCTTTCTCTTGCAGGATATAAAATAACCCTCTACCTTTCAATATGAGGATTCAGAAAATTACTCAATTAATTATTATAACCACTCTGTGCTCAACATTGTGTGCACAATTTGGTAAAATACAGGTTTCTTTTGATGATCGATTGTTAAAAGGAAATGAAAGACAAATATTATTTACTCTTGATTCAGAGATATCTAGGTTTTATAGTTCAACTATATGGGATGATGAATTTGAAGATCTGTCTATTCCACTAACAATTCATATTGTGTTCGAAGGAGTGACCTCAAAAGGTGCGGTACAAACTGAACTAGCTCAAGCTCTTTTTACGTCTGGTAGCGAACAACGATATTACGATAGTGGGTTCCAATTTATTTATAATGATGCAGTAAGTATTCATTTTGATCCGGTATTGTTCGATCCTCTGGCAAGTTTTTTCTCATATTTTGGTTATCTTATTTTAGCATCTGAGGTGGATACTTATATTCATATGGGGGGGAATGAACATTTTGAGTTTGCTCGTAATATTACTCATAGAGGAAATGCTTCAGATTATCCAAGAGGATGGAAAGATCGTCTTCAACTTTGTGATGATCTTTCTGAAAATTTTGGACTTAGAAAAGCAAAATTTGCATATTATTATGCCATGGATCTTTTAAGTTCTGGTGATCCTGACCGAGCGGCAGAAGAATTCAATAAGATGATTTCTGGTTTTGATGAAGTTTATGATAGATATCCCAGAGAACGCTACACGCTTTATTTCTTGAATAATCATTCGAAATCGTTAGCTAATTCGTTATCCCTGTTAGGGTTAAAGGAGATTTTATATACTCTGATAGATCTGGATACAGATAATGAAGAAATTTATGAAGAAGCGTTGGAAGAAATCTCACCGTAGGTTTTTTTCCTCATAAGATAATAAGCAACGACAATACTTCCTTTAAACATATTTTTTAAAATATCTTTATCAATTTTAGTTTTGATTGATTTATTATGTTTTCTTTTTTTAATAATTAAATGGGGATGAGAAATCAACCATAACAATGACATTATAATTGCGGACATGTGTTTCCAATCCAATTTGGACAGTGCATAAAAAAATGCTATTATTTCTAATCCTATTCTTAGTGGTAGGATATAGGCCATCATTGGAAAAGAATAATTACTACAGAGCATAAACAAGGAATTTCGATGATTGAGATAATATTTTTTTATCGAATACATAGGTAAGGTCATTGCATTTTTATGATAAACTACACTCGTTGGTTCTGACCATACTTCATATCCCATCATATACAATTTCCAACAGAGATCTATTTCTTCCATATGAGCGAAAAATGTTTTATCAAACATGCCTGCTCTCTCGAATATTTTTTTTCGAACCATTATGGCTGTACCAGAAGCCCAGAATATTTTTTCGGATGTGTTATATTGCCCTTTGTCAATTTCCTGTTCTAAAAATATTCGTCCCCTAGCGAATGGAAAACATAAAACATCCATGTGTCCACCTGAACCACCTGCATAATCAAACAGTTGATTGTTAAAATAATTCAATATTTTTGGTTGAACTGCGCCAATGGATTTGTTCTTTTCCATACAATTTACTAGTAAAGAAATCCAATCAGGTTCATGCGTGGTATCATTATTGAGAAAAATAATGTAATTTCCCTCTGCCTGGCTAACTCCACGATTACACCCTCCTGCATAGCCTTCGTTTGTCGGATATTTTATTAATTTTACATTTGGGAATTGAGTTTTTATTTTTTCCGGGCTTTTATCTT
>CAZNQF010000075.1:0-1614 GCA_964575125.1 uncultured bacterium | reverse complement strand
GGTGAGTGAATCTGGATTTTCTACTCGTGCTGTCTTGGATAGAGTGCTTTTTGTTGGAGTTAAAGCAGTTTTAGTGGGAGAGTCTTTGATGCGGCAAAGTGATGTATCTGCTGGATTAAGAAACTTAATTGGAAATTGAGTATGTATTTTTTTCGGGCTATTATCTTCAGAAGAATTATCAACCACGATTATTTCTAGGTGATGATATGAGGTTTTCTCAAGCGATTTTAAACATTCTTCTAATATAGGGAAATTATTCCAGTGAGGTATAATAACTGAAACTAAGGGGAGA
This sequence comes from uncultured bacterium, assembly GCA_964575125.1. Classification (GTDB taxonomy): domain Bacteria; phylum Fidelibacterota; class Marinisomatia; order Marinisomatales; family AB-629-J13; genus AB-629-J13. The sequence continues at coordinate 1,322 of CAZNQF010000075.1, read as the reverse complement.
GAATTATTCACAAATAATAAATTAATTCAGATTTAGAAATGAAGAGTAAGTCTTCACAAAAGAAGTTATTATTCTTTTATTCCATTCAATAAAGATCGAGCTGTTTCATCTGTGGGATTATTGGTTAGCCATTCATTTAAAACAGCTTCTGCTTTATCATTCTGTCCTCCACCTTGGTATGCCAAAATGAGGGAAGAAATAATTTCAGGATATACTGACTCCCATTTTTTCCATGTTCTCGATGAAACATTATTTCGACTAATCCCCTTATAGTGGTTCATCAGTTGTTCAAAAATTTCAATTGCCTGAGAATATTCCTTTAATTCCTGCATATATGTTTGCCCATAGCGAATCCTATCATCAATAGAAAGCCTTTCTCTTGTTAATAAGTTGTCTAGAATCATTTTAAACTGATTTTTTTCCCCAACTTGACTATATTTTTGTCCAATTTGATAGTATAGATCTTTTTGTGGAATAGGAATTTGTTTTTCAGGAATGTTGTAAGCCATTTGATCTAATACGTCCAACACCATATTTTTTTCTTTTTCTATTTCAATCTCATTACTGTTGTTCTTCTTTAAATCTTCATAATTAAAGTAATGATGGATAGCTAACTGTAAATAAGCACTTCTATAATTTTGAAGTAATCTTATTATTTGGTCGTTATAATAAACATTCTTGTTCCCAAGATTCCGAAATAAATAACCCTGCTGATAATCATTTGACCATAGTTGGACATCAGGGTTAGGGCTTGTTTTTTTTGAATAATTTTTGTGCCAGGTAGAATCACCTAACTCAGTCATAAGATTTTCATACATAATTTCAGGATTAATATTGTTCTCAACTTTGTGATCATTTAGTTTAAATGTCAAGCCTTCCATGGTTAAATATTTATCCAAACCGATTTTATTGGATGGAGATACAGTCACCGCAAAATAAATTGGATATTTCCATTTTGCATCATTGATAATTTGCATAATCATCACATCTTGAACCTTTAACGCTTGGCCCCCATAAGTTGGTTTTACTTGCCATGTTATTTGTTTTTCAGTGTTGGTTGGAAGGGTAACATTTTTAGTTTTCCATCGAGTTAAATTGGATGAAATTGTATTGATTTGGTTATCATCCAGAAATATAAATTGTTTTTCTGGTGGGCGTAAATCTCTTAATTGTTTAATATACCATGATGTATTTAATAAACTTAGATTAGCAACAGTCACATCTTTTCTGACACCTTCTACTTCCTGCAAATACCAAAGTGGGAACGTATCATTGTCTCCATTGGTAAAAATAATCCCATCTGGTTCACATGATTGTAACAT
>CAZNQF010000074.1:4164-9126 GCA_964575125.1 uncultured bacterium | reverse complement strand
GAGATAACAATGAAATATTTTCTTTCACTATCATTTTTTTTACAATATGCTTAGGTCAGTGGCCTACCTCACCTGCTGAACCACTGTGGTTGGGTGATGGGATACAGGCTGAGGTAAGGACAACCTCAGATGGTGGAGCTTATGTAGCATGGTTAAGTGATGGGAGCTATCATGTTTATTTACAATATTTAAACTCTGAAGGTGAGCCCCAGTGGGGTAATGGTGGAATAGTTGTGAGTGATCAACCCAATTCATCCTGGATTGCAGTGCATCATATGAACCTTGCTGTGGACGGAAATGATAACGCTATAATTTCAACATTAGATACTCGATCAGGCATTTGGCAGGTCTATGCCTACAAAATTGCTCAAGATGGTTCAATGCTTTGGGATTCTGAGGGCATTGCCCTAGCAGTTCCGGGAACCGATAATATATCTCCAAGATTAACCGTGCTCTCAGATAATAGCGTTGCCGTGGCCTGGTGTCAAAATTATAACACAGTACGAATTCAAAAAATTTCGGAAAGCGGTGCGCTGTGGTGGGGAGAGGGAGGCATCCATATTGTAGATTCTACTGGTGATCTTTTAAACCCCCTTCCCTTAACAGTGGACGGAACTAATGTTCTTTTGCAATGGAACCATCAATCAGGACCTTTTTGGGCGCCAGATACTAAATTATTTTTGCAGAAGTATAGCAGTTTCGGGATTGAGATATGGGATTCCCCGGTTGTTGCAGTTGGACCCACGGTGTTTCCCACGGGAAACTACTTTCAGGAATCCGTGGGAGATGGTGGTGGAGGTAGTTTTAGTGCCTGGACAGAAATGTCAGGATCAAACCAATCTGCTGTTGCTCAGCGAATCAGTGGTTCTGGTGAAATAGTTTGGGAAGGTGGTGTGGATTTCTCCACAAACTCTAGTCATTTTCGCACTAATCCTCGAACCTCTGTAGCTGAAGGTAGCTCTGAGCTTTTGGCAGTCTGGAGTGAGGCCAATGGTGGTCAGTCCCAGCGCGGTGTGTATGCTCAGAGGCTTGATGAGAATGGTAATCGTCTTTGGGGCTCATTTGGAGTTGCTGTGGTACCTTTGAACGGTAATTACTCTTATTTAGATCTATCCATTAAAGGATTTGGGAGTGATATGATTACTACATACATTGAGCAAAGTGTAAATATGAGCGGTGATATCTATGCATCTCGTCTTAATGCAAATGGTGAATATGTTTGGTCCGAACAGACAATCCCTCTGACAACATCTGGTAATTCAAAAACTGATATGTTTTCAGAGAAAGGGCCGGGATGTATGTTTATTGTTTGGACAGAGAATGGATCAGTTTTTGCGCATTGTCTGTTGGAGGATGGGACTCTTGGGGCTCCGGGAGGCGGAGAACCTCCTACTCCTGTTAATTTTGAAATTATTTCTGTTCCCCAAATGTCTATACCGTTGGGTATGAACAGTGACGGAACAATGATTGTTGGCACAAATTCAGGAGGTCAGGCTCTACTGTGGACCGAACAAGATGGAATACAAATTCTTGGGAGTGGTGAAGCTTGGGATATATCTGATGATGGGAAAATTATAGGTGAGATTGCATATGATGAAGGAAATACCGAAGCAGCGCTCTGGGATAATAATGGCTGGACCTTCTTGGGTAACGTGGATGGAGGGGGAACCTGTGACGCATTTTTAAGTTCCGGCCTGGGGATATCTTCTGATGGAATAACAGCTGTGGGAATGGGCTGGATGAATTGTTCTACTGAAGCGTTTTACTGGACCGAGTCTACAGGAATTGTGGGTTTGGGTCAGCATGGAGGCAACAGCGAGAAGGCACAAGCTGTGTCAGGTAATGGGAATCTTATTGGCGGATGGAACCAAAACAGTTCAGGATCTCGGCGCTCGTGCATTTGGGATACACAAGGAAATATTTCTTTTATTGGTTCACCTGGAGGTTCAGAGACTGGTGAAGTGACAGCTATCACAAATAACGGTTCAATTGTAGTTGGCTTTGGAAGTGGTACCAGTAGTACCCATACCGAAGGATATATTTGGAGTGAATCAAACGGAATGACCGGCCTTGGAGTTCCACCTAATAATGCCGCGTTTAATAGAAGTGCGGCTTTGGATGTCTCTGAAAACAATATCGTTATTGGGCAATATCTCTACCAAGGGATGACACAGTACAAAGCCTGTATATATACTGATGATACAGGGGAATTTGTGAATCTTCAGAACCATCTTGTTGAGCTGGGGATGACAGGATTGGATGATTGGGATTTGATGAGAGGCCTCGCTATATCTGGTGATGGGACTGTTATGGCTGGATATGGTAATGGCCCAGATGGTTTTGGAGGTTGGATCATTAGAGTATTGGAAGATGCACCAGAAGAGATTGATGTTATTGTGGAACACCTTAATGGGTGGAACATCGTGGGCATACCCATTGACTCAGATCCCGTTCCCTATACCACAGTTTATCCTGATGCAGTGAACGGAACTTTCTACGGATTTGAGGGAAATTACTTTCCAGCAGACAATTTGGTTCCTGGGAATGGCTATTGGCTGAGATTTGATGGAGAAAGTATCAATATGGTGACAGGACCACCACTGGAAAGTATTGTTATTTCTATTTCTGAAGGATGGAACCTTATCTCTGGGATTTCTTTTCCTGTTGATGTGAATGCAATTCTTGATAGTGATGGATTAATTGTCCCAGGAACGATTTACGGATTTGCCCCCAACTATTTTAATGCTGAAACAATTGAATCGGGTAATGGCTATTGGCTTAGAAGTAATGGTGATGGGGAAATCATTATTTCGAATTCAGCTCAATCGATCAGAAAAATGAAATTTCAATCTCCTAAGGAGATTAACACAATAACACTTAACAACACATTATTATATTTTGGTGGTGATTTCAGACAAAATAATTTGTTGAGTTACAGTCTCCCACCAAAACCACCAGTAGGTGCAACTGATATCCGATTTTCTGATGATACTAAATTATGTATAGAGACAGAATGTGTGATTGATATTGAGACCGACAATAAACCTTTGATAATTAAATTTAATATAAAAGAAAATAGTATGTGGGAGCTAAGTGATAAAAATGGGAATGTATTTTTATTAGAAAATACTTTGGATATAGAGATTGGCGGAGATACTAAACAACTAATCCTAAAAGATATCTCAGAGTATCATCCCCCTTCAGATTTTTCTCTTTTCTCTGCATATCCAAATCCTTTCAACCCAATTACAACTATCAGTTATGATTTGCCACGAGATGCATTTGTTAATCTTACAATTTATAATATGCTTGGTAAGGAAATAATGCAGTTAGTTAATACAGCTCAAGAAGCAGGACCCAAGTCAGTTCAGTGGGACGCTACAGATTCCATTACCAGAGCGGTAAGTGCAGGAGTATATTTCTACAAGATACAGGCAGGAGAGTTTGTACAGACCAAGAAGATGGTGTTGTTGAAGTAGTACCTCTTTGTAAAAAAGTGGGGAGGGGGGTAAAATTCTAAGACACACAACCCCGCACATTCTCACCACTATAAATTTATTAAAAAGATTAATGCTTGAGATGATTTAGGCTTTTCTTTAAGTAGTCAATAATTTTTTCTTTATTTTTTATTTGTTCTCTATCCAGCATAAGTGAAAAACCATCAGTCTCAAAATCTATCGTTTCCCTATCACTTTTATCTATTATTAAGTCCTGAACTTGAAAAGTCTTTACAGGGTGAGATTTTCCTTTAACTTTGATTTCATCAATGTAAGTACAGCGTATGTCATTTCTGATAACATTATATGTATTCTCAGATACTAATATTTCATTCGCATTTGCTAAAGATTCTAACCGAGAAGCAAGATTAACTCCGTTGCCTAAGACTGTGTAGTCCAGCCTGTCTTTTGAACCAAAATTCCCAACTGTACATACATCGGTATGGATTCCCATTCGCACATCTAATGATTCTGTGAGCCCAAACGATTCCCATTTCTTTCTTATTGCTTTAAGTTTCCTTTTCATTTTTAATGCCATTGCAACACAGGAAACAGCATCTTTTTTAATTCCATCTGTTTTGGGATCTCCAAAAAAGATCATTATTGCATCGCCAATATATTTATCAACGGTACCGCCATACTCAATTGCAATTTTTGTCATCTCGGTGAGATAATATGTAATTAATTCAGTTAATATTTCAGGTTCAAGTTTTTCAGTGATGGCTGTAAAACCTTTAATATCTGAAAAAAATACTGTTAAGCTTTTTCTATTGGTATTGATATTAACATCAAGTTCTCCAGTAAAAATTGAACTGTATACTTGAGGTGAAAAGTATTTTGATAGTTTTGCAAGAATCCTTTCCTTGTCTTTTGTATCTGTGATATCAGTACAGTAGAGAAGGTGGAAATCAAATTCATCAATTTTTACTAAATTGAAATAGTATGTTTTGTCACCCACTTCAAATTCCATATTATCATGAGAATTTGGTTTTGTTAAATTATTAATTATTTCTTGGGGTATAGCCTCGTTAAGTTCTATTCTCCAGTTTTCAATTATGTAATTAGATGCATCATTAAAATAATTTAATTCACCATTTTTGCCTATCCTCATAACCGGGTTTGGGTTTTTATCTGGAAATTTATTTATAACTTTTTTTGCAGTAATGTCTGCTGCATAAATAATTATAAAATCAAACTCAGGAACAAAAACAAAATTTGCAATATATGTTTTTTTACCCGCGGTTATTTCGCTCTGGGTGATGCTTTTGGTCAGTACAGTTTTTCCAACTAATTCAATGAGATTACCTGATATCATTTTACCAATCTTTAGATTAAGGGAGCTAACAATGTCTGATGATGCAGAGTTGTGATAGTTCAGAATTCCTTCTTTGCTGACTCTCATTACCGGGTTTGGATTCTGGTCAGGAAACTTATCGATTGATTTCTTGGCTGTTATGTTGGTACC
>CAZNQF010000074.1:0-4154 GCA_964575125.1 uncultured bacterium | reverse complement strand
CCTTGAATTTATCGATCACTTTCTTGGCCTTTATTTTGTTTCCATATATATTTATACAATCCAATTCTTTAATATAAACTGCTTTAAGTAAAAATATTTTTTGTTCAACATTTATCTCAAATGAATTCTCCTGTTCTGCTATTGTTTTTTTAAGGTTATCTAAAAAACTCTTATGTGGTTTATCATTAATTTTTATTTTCCACGCATTGATAATTGGTTCAGATGGATTATTATAGTACAGTAAAACTCCTTTATCGGAAAAACGCAGTACCGGATTTGGATTTTGATCCGGGAAATTTTCTAAAACATTTATTAATTGGCTGTCTTTTTTCGACATTATAAAAAATATTAAGTAATATTTATTTAGAACTTCAAAAGTTACCTAGAAAGTAGAGATATGATATGTCAAATCTAAAAGTAATTATTCAACATATTTTTTCAAAAAAATCGCTTACAATTCGAGCAATTACGTTTATTTGGGTCATAACTTGCTCATGGTTTTGGATAGGTGATCCAATAAAATCCGTAGGGTTATCCATATCCGTTTTAATTGGCTCAATGATTATACAAGGTATATTTGAATGGTTGTATGATTAAGACATGACTTATCAATTATCATAATAATTAACTTCTTCACCTCTTTGTGAAAAAGTGAAGATGGGGTAAATTGCACAGTGAAAAAGATTTTATTATTCATTTTTATTTCAATTAGCTTATCACAAAATGTGCGGTACATAGATGAAGTTTTTGAAAATGTTATAATAACTGAAGATATTGTGTATGGTAACGCTCCAGACTTACCTTTTATTTTTCTCTTTGAGTGGAACACATATGATATTGATTTAGATATGGATATTTATGAGCCTGAAGGTGATACATTGACCAGTCGACCTGCCATTATATTTATTCACACGGGGGCATTTTTTTCAGGTAACAATGAACTGGATGATGTTGTTACTCTATCAAATGCAGCAGCAAAAAGAGGATATGTGGCTGTAAGTATAAATTACAGACTGGGGTTAAATATTATTAGCAGTTATAGTGGTGAGCGGGCAGTTTATCGGGGTGTTCAGGATGCCAGCGCAGCTATCCGATATCTAAAGGAATTTCATGAGGAATTAAAAATAGATCCCGATAATATATTTATATGGGGGACCAGTGCGGGCTCTTTTATTGGTTTACATCTATCTCATACGGATGAGGAAGATCGGCCACAGGCAACATATGGTGGAGGGCTTGACCCTGATCTAGGATGTATAGATTGTGAGGGGAATGAATATATTCACGATAGTAGACCAAAAGCACTGGTGTCTTGCTGGGGAGCAATTGGTGATACAGCTTGGATTGATAATAACGATATTGTTCCTACTATGTTATTTCATGGCACAGCTGATCCTATTGTACCATTTAACTTAGGTTTTCCCTTTACCATAGATATTGCTCTTCCTCTTGTATATGGTTCTAATTCAATTCATATTCGTTTGAATGAATTAGGTATTCAGAACGAATTATATGCCGAAGAAGGACTTCTTCATGAATATTGGGGAACAGTAAATGGTAATTGGCTTGGAGGACCTAATGAATATTTTGAGCAAATTAAGAACCAAGGTTTCATGTTTCTTTATAATAATTTGGATATTTTAGAACAACTGTCTATTGAAAATATCCATAGTTGGAACCTTCTTGGTCTTCCACTTGACACAGATGATGTATCATATACTACCTTATTTCCTGGGGCAATAGAGGGGACACTTTTTTCTTACAGTAATGGATACTTTCCTGCATCAACCTTAAACAATGGTATTGGATACTGGTTAAGGTTTAATGAGTCAGGGAACACTACATTAACTGGGATTCCATTAAATGAGCTTACAATTAATTTAAATGAAGGATGGAATCTCATATCAAGTATTTCCACTCTCTTTGATATTCAATTGATTCAAGATCCAGATGAAATTATAATATTAGATACGATTTATGAGTTTACATTAGAAGGTTATTCCAATCCAGAATTTTTAGAACCGGGAAAGGGGTACTGGATTCGAGCATATGATACAGGGACAATTATCATTTCAAATTTTATCAATTAGAACAAGACTACAATTGTATAAATTATATTATATTATATTTTTCTCCAGTTTTACAATTCTATTATCGCATAACAACTTAGGTCCGGAACATGAAAAACACCTTCAACAGACAGTAAAGGGAGAACACAATCCCCATCCCGGATGGGCGTCCCGAGACATCCGTCACTCCGGTGGTCCTGACTCATTCGGCTATATATTTATTGATAGCAACGAACCGGGAGGTCCTCAATTCAATTACATTAATTTTGAGGGTGAAACTATTACTGATATGGGAGATGATGATTACAGAGGTCCCATTCAGCTGCCCTTTGAATTTTCATTTTACGGTGAGATATATTCTCAGGTTTTTATTAATTCAAATGGTTTTATTTCTTTCGATACTGGAAGCGGTATCTATAATAATTCTTTCATTCCGGATCTCGGTATTCCTAACAACCTTATCTCATTGTTCTGGGACGATCTGAACCCATCCGCTGGAGGGATAATTGAACATGGACAAGTTGGAGATACATGGGTGTGTTCCTTTACAAATATACGTGAGTACGGTGGGTCAGGCACCATTACTGCTCAAGTTATATTAACAGAGAACGATGAGATTATTTTTCAGTATCTTGATTTTTCCAATGGATTTGATATTAATGGAGAAACTATTGGGATTGAGAACTCTGAGGGAAATGCAGGACTTATGGCATCCCTAGATTCAAATCCTGCTTCTTATCCGGAGGAAAGTTTAGCCATTCAATTTTCTCGAATAGAACCAAATGCCTCCGTTTCAGGATTTGTAACTGATCAAGAAACTCAGGACTCAATTATTGGTGCAGAAGTTAGCTTTGGTGCATTTTCAACCTTAACTGATGGGACCGGTTTTTACGAAATTACTGAAATTATGTCAGGGGTGTATGAAGCAAAAATTATAAAAGATGGATATTTGGATTTTCGATTAGACGGATTTGATATATCAGCAGGCGGAAATAATCTAAATGCTGAACTGGTTTTTTCCGGTTTTCCAAGCGGTTTGGTTGGCTACTGGACCTTTGATGATCCAAATAATCTGGTGAATGCTTCTATAGGTAATGACCTTGTTTTAGTTGGAAACCATAGTCCTACAGAGGGTCCGGAGGATGGAGATAATGCTGTTAACATTGGTGTAGGTAGTTTTTATCGTTGTTATCATGATATTGAGGCCAATGGTTCATTCAGCAATCCTGATTGGGTGAATATTTTTACTCTTGTAATGGATGTAAAAATTTCTCAACTCAGCCAGTGGTATGCACTTTATCAGACCAATTACCCAAATATCAACGATGGAGATGCTTTCATAAATCCTTCAGGGAATGTGGGTGTTTTGGACACAGGATACTCTCTTTATTCATTGGTACCTGATGAATGGTATAGGTTAGTTATTTCTGTTAACCTTGGTGTCCACTATGATTACTATCTAGATGGACAGATCCTTCATCATGGGGGTTCTCAAGGTTTTGATGGAAGGTTCTCTCTTTATCCCGCCGATGATGCCAATCAAGTTCTATTTTTTGCGGATGAAGATGGAGAAGATAGCGCACTGGATGTAGGAATGGTTGCGCTCTTTGATAGAGATCTATCAGCTGAAGAAATTGAATCTATGGGTGGGTTTGGACATGAGTTTGAACCTCCTCCGTCACCATTCATGTCACCTTTTCTTCAAACGCCAACACCAAACTCCGTCTATATCTGTTGGCACAGTGAAGGGTCCGATGAATCAAAAGTAAAATACGGTTTGACGGAAGAACTGACCCAGACTGCTACTGGGAGCTATCATTCCTTTGGTGAAACATTGAACTGGCACTGGGTGAAAATGGAGGGTCTTCAGCCGGACACAGATTACTATTACAAAGTCATTTCGGATTCAGCAGAGTCTTCTGTCCATCGCTTTCAAACTCACCACCCATATTCAGATACCCTGAGCCATGTGAGGTTTGCAATCTATAGTGATTCGCAATCTAATCCCACCACTCACAGTTCGGTTGTTAGTGCGATGAAACAAACATTTGAAGATGAATTTGGAGAGGAGTATTACAAGGAGGT
>CAZNQF010000073.1:0-9222 GCA_964575125.1 uncultured bacterium | reverse complement strand
GAGCTTTTGTCAATCCTTTATGAGTGAATTATTTCGCCATATTGGTCCTGACACCGATGTACCTGCAGGAGATATTGGTGTTGGTGGCAGAGAGATAGGCTTTCTATTTGGTCAATATAAAAGGCTTAGAAATGAATTTACAGGTGTACTGACAGGTAAAAGCATGAACTGGGGTGGTAGTCTTATTAGACCGGAAGCTACAGGATATGGATGTGTATATTTTGCCGATGAAATGCTAAAGACCAAAGATGATTCATTCGATGGGAAGAAAGTAGCAATTTCTGGGTCTGGAAATGTAGCTCAGTTTGCCGCAGAAAAGGTTCTTGACCTCGGTGGCATACCTATAACAGTTTCAGATTCCTCAGGGACTGTACATGACCCTAATGGGATTGACAGAGAAAAACTTAAATATATCATGGAACTGAAAAATATTCATCGTGGGAGGATTCATGAATATGCAAAACAATACGATTGTGAATTTATGGAGGGAAAGCGTCCCTGGGATGTTCCCTGTGATATTGCTTTGCCCTGTGCCACGCAAAATGAGATAAGTAATGAAGATGCTCAATCTTTATTAGAGAATGGATGCTTATGTGTATCGGAAGGAGCAAACATGCCCACAGAGCCCGATGCCATAGAAATATTTCAAAATAAAAATATTTTATTTGGACCTGGTAAGGCATCCAACGCGGGAGGTGTTGCTGTATCGGGTTTAGAAATGAGTCAAAACAGTATGCGATTAAAATGGTCTAGAGATGAGGTAGATAAAAAACTACAGGATATTATGGTTCAAATTCATAGCTCTTGTGTAGAACATGGTACAGAGTCTGACTCTGTGAACTATGTAAAAGGAGCAAATATTGCTGGATTTATTAAAGTGGCGGATGCGATGCTTGACCAGGGAGTTGTCTAAAAGAAATTTATATTCCGGGGGATTCCTGTTCATCCATAGATATTAGCTCATCTATTTTTGGTTTTAAAACCAACCCCAAGCCATTTTGCCCGTTTATTGAAATCCTAAGCGGTTCATCTAAAGAATAAACGGTACAAAATTTTCCCGCTCTTTTGGTAGAAAGGGTTCGAATCCACTCAAGATCTATGTGGTCTTCTTTTGTGCTGTGAGAGATGGTATAATATCCGATTCTTCTGCTGGTGACATTTTGGAAAAAATGACTGCCAAATGAAGGATCTACAGGAAAATCTTCCATCCCTATCTCAGCCATTAATTTTACATTTGAGATGTCTTGCCATGATACAGGGATTCCAAGCCAGGGATCTGCTGAGCCCCATCTCCCTGGTCCAATTAAAAGATATGGTTTTTTAGAAAGGCGAGCATTAATCTTTCCGATCTCCCTCGCAATATCCTTTGATCTATTCCTCTTAAAATTATCTGGGTCCACAAAGACGATATGTTGAATATGTTGAAATTGACCGTCTCCAAGGGAAACGGAACTTTGCATAATTATTTCTTCAGCTGAATCAAATTCTAGCTCTTTATTTGAATCAAAATTACTTATAACCATGGGCTTTATCTGAAGAAGGAAAAATTCTGGTGGTTTTCCATTTGAGTAAAGGTTAACGGCAAACTCAATTTCAACGGGACAGCCCAATGATTTTTTCCCAATCTTCAAAATTTTTATAATTAGTTCTGGAAATGCAAACTCTTTCCATTTTAATAGAGATGGAAATGTGACGATCCTTTTTCCGTTATAGCGTAGCGAATCACGAATAATTCCGTCTTCAGAACAAATGACACTCCCAACTCCAGACATCACACCATCAGTTTCTGCTTTGTTTAAGGGATATCTAGTCAGGTTGAGCTCCTCACCACCAGCAAGCAAATCTTTGGTTGGGTCCATATCCAGCGCGTAAAAGTAGGCCTGAGAGTTCTCTTCGGCAGAACGTACAGAATAAAACTGGGGAAGAACTGCAGGATATTTAGGAGTAAAACGAAGAGATTTTTCACCCTCCACAACCGTTTTTCCAAAGCCAAGAGCAACGGTAGAGACACCATCATTTCGTTCAGCATATGAAACAGGATAGTAATTGATGTTTTGTGCAACTCCGCTTAGGGTGGGATAAAATCTTTTGCCGTAGTTTTGTCCTATCAGTTCTGAAATTAAAACTGCCATTTTTTCTTCAGAGTGACGGTGCCCGGTTCTTGATGTAATTGAGCGTGGATCTGAAAAAAAAGTTGAGGCATAAATTCTCTTTATGGCCTCTGCGATTTGGGCGAAACGTTTTTTTCTGCTTTTATCACTGTTTTGTATCATAAGCGTTGAATACATACCTGCCAGTGGTTGGTATTGTGAATCTTCAAGCAGACTTGATGACCGCACCGCTAGTGGATATTTAATTTGTTTTATAAATGCTTTTAAGGCTTTCTTAAGGTCAGCGGGGAGTGATGCCTTTAAAAATTCTTTTTCCAACTGGATATTAGTTTCCATTTTATAAACTTTATCATACAGTTTATTTTCATTCATGAACTCATCAAATGCATTTGTTCCTATCACCGCAATCTGTGGAATTTTTATGATAACATCGGGAAATGTTTTTTGTAATTTTGTGTCCCGTAAAATTTTATTCATAAATCCCAGTCCTCTCGCTTTTCCTCCCAGTGAGCCACCATATAATCGAGTAAAATGAGTGACCGTGTCTTTTTCTGGTTGACTTAGATCTGCTATCTTTAAAAGTTTTTCTTCATCCAGTGCAATATCGATGGACTCTACCATATATTCTCTTAATTTTTCGGGAGACCCAAAGTCTGATACCTGTTTAGGTCTTAAGCTATCTGCCAAATGAAATTCACCCCGGGCAGCTATCCAGTTAGAAAAATGATTGCTTGAGGCATGGTGAACCATAATCTCTTGTGGTACTTTTTTGATATATTTTCTTAGTTCTTTTAAGTTGACCGCGATTGCATATTCTTTTCCTTTCAACGTTCTAAATGTAAAATCGCCAAATCCAAAATTATTTTTTACGAACTTTCTGATGTCATAGAGTAGTGAGTCCGATCGTTTATTTAGAAAAACAGCGTTTACCTTATCAGCTTTTTCTTTTTTTCCTTGATTTGTTGATTGTAGTACAATCGGTATGTGAGGCTCTTTTTTTCGAACATATTGAGTAAATTCAATCCCTGAGTCAGGGTTCAGGACCTCTTTTTTTGGAAAACGAATGTCAGAAACTATTCCCAATATATTTTCATGGTACTCATCAAAATATTTTTTTGCCTGTTCATAGTTTGTTGCAAATAATATTTTTGTTCTGCTTCTCAGGTGCAATATTCTTTGTGTATTGTTAAAACTCTTGCTCACTAATTGTTGAGTATGATACATGATCTCACGGTAGATCAACGGTAGAATAACAGAATAAAATCTGGGAGAGTCTTCTATAAAAATTATCGACCTCACTCCGCCCCTATCTATATCACGTGGAGCATTTTTCCTATCTTCTAACTGTTAGATGATTGCTGGGAATACATTTGAATTACCTGACCAAATGAATACTCTGTCAAAATTTTGTTGAATTTCTTTTTCCTTGAAAGTTGTTAATTCGGACTCATCAAATGCCAATAGGATCAGAGATTTTCTGGGATGTATTTTTTTTATTTTCTTAGCTAGGGAGACCGCATTCATATCAGAAATTCTCATCATGATTATAATCAAATCAAATTTTCTTTCTGAAATCATTTTTAATGCAGTTTTTGCAGTTTTTGCGTGCCAAAGCCGTGGAGCATAGCTAAAATTCATACCGATATATTCCTGCAATATCTGTTCAGTTAGTCTTCCATCTTCTTCCAATATATATGCATCGTAGGGACTGGAGACCAATAGAATCTCATGAACCCGAAATAGCATCAGGTCTTGAAAATCTAATCTTCGACGTTTATTATTTGGTGTGGTATTCATAATTGTAACTGTAAATTTGGCAAAGAGATATTACATTCCATTATATTAATCATCAATAAGTTTTAATTTAAAATAATCGCTATACCGAATTAATTCAGACTTTATGGTACAACTAAGAAGAAAAATTAATATTGAAAATGTGCTAAACTTTAATAGAATATATGCTGACACCTTTATATATATGTATTAGAACAAGATAGATTTAAGTAAATGTTTTTAGTTGCAAAAGCAAAAATGCTCAAATGATTAAAACCCTCAAACAATTAAATTTAAAATCAAAAAAAATATTAATGAGGGTAGATTTTAATGTTCCCTTAGATGGTGGAGTTGTCCAAGATACATTTCGTATTAGGTGTGCTGTCCCAACAATAAAATATTGTTTAAAAGAGGGAGCATCTGTGGTCCTTTGTTCACATTTGGGCAGGCCAGGAGGGACAAAAGAAGAGAGCTTAAGTTTAATCCCTGTTGGTGAATCTCTGGCAGATCTATTAGAAATGCCAATAAAGTTTTCTCATGATTGTATATCTGAAGATGCTCACGATGTCACGTTTGGACTAAAGCCCGGGGAAGTACATCTATTGGAAAATTTACGATTCCATAAAGGTGAAACAGAAAATGATAGGACTTTTTCAGCTAACCTTTCTAAGCATGGTAATGTGTATATAAATGATGCTTTTGGTACCTCACACAGAAAGCATGCATCAAATGTAGGGGTGATACCTTTTTTTAATCAAAAAGGTATAGGGTTTCTTATCGAAGATGAGATACAGTTTTTAGATAAAACAATTCAAAATCCGGAGAGACCTTTTGTTGTTATTTTGGGTGGAGCAAAGATCAAAGGTAAGTTAGATTTGATTTTGAAGCTCGTTCAAATTGCTGATACAGTTTTAATTGGCGGAGGAATGGCATTTACATTTTTGAAAGCAAAAGGTCATAGCGTGGGTAAATCGCTTGTAGATGAATCGATGATTTCAGCTGCAAAAAATATTTTTGCGCACGCAAGGTCAAACTCGGTTGCCCTAAAATTGCCAACTGATGTAGTAATCGCAGATAAGCTAGATAATCCAAAAAAAATAAAAACTGTTGATATAGCTAAGATTCCGAAATCTATGAGAGGCTTTGACATAGGTCCCAATACTATTTTAAAATTCAATGAAATTATAGCTAAAGCGGGAACAGTTTTGTGGAATGGGCCCATGGGCGTATTTGAAAATAAAGAGTTTGAGGCAGGGACAAAGTCGGTGGCAGAGTCATGTGCTGATATTGTTGGAATGGAGAAAACAGCTATCGTAGGTGGGGGTGAGACCGCGTCCGCTGTAAATTCTTTTGGAATTGCCGAAAATATGACCCATATTTCAACAGGAGGAGGCGCATCTTTAGAACTGTTGAGCGGTAATATCCTTCCGGCGATTTCAGCGCTAGAGAGACCATGAAAAACAAAAAAATCATCGCAGGTAATTGGAAAATGCATAAGTCACTGGATGAGGGCATTGCATTCGCAAGGAAAGTGACTAAATTACTTTTGAATGTAGAAAGTACAAAAGTTATATTCTGTCCGCCCTTTACGGCGCTATTTGGAATGATGGAAGAACTGACAGTGAGTTCATTTGCTTTAGGAGCTCAAAATTGTCATTGGGAGGAATCAGGAGCCTTTACAGGTGAAATCTCTTGCACAATGTTAAAAGAACTGGGTGTAAGATATGTCATCACAGGGCACTCTGAACGGCGACATATATTTGGAGAGACTGATAAGTGGATAAATAATAAAAATAGAGCTATTCTCTCTCATGATATGATCCCAATTTTTTGTTTAGGTGAGACCTTTGAACAGAGAAAATCTGGTGATACAGAATCTGTTTTGGCGGACCAGCTAGAAAGTGGATTAAATGGAATAGAAGTTCTAGGAGAAACTATCATTGCTTATGAACCTGTTTGGGCAATAGGAACCGGTCTAAATGCCGATTCAAGACAAATTGAAAGTGCACACGAAACGATAAGATTAAAAATTAAAGAATTATATTCAATAAAAGAGAGCGAAAATATTTCCATTTTATATGGAGGGTCAGTGAACGAGAGTAACGCTAAAGCTCTAATTTCATCAAAAGGTGTCGATGGATTTTTAATTGGAGGTGCAAGCTTAAAAGAAAAATCATTTTATGATATCATTGATATAAATGAACAAATGAACAAGGAGTAACCGTGCAGACATTTTTTATTATTTTACATACAATCGTTAGCATATTGTTGATCTTTACTGTACTTATGCAAGCAAGTCAGGGAGGTGGATTGTCTGGAACGTTTGGCAGCTCTACTACAAGCGCAATTATGGGAGGAAGAGAGGCGGCCTCCTCTTTAAGTAAGCAAACAACGTGGTTGGCAGGAATATTTTTATCGTTAGCAGTTTTGATAAGTCTTTTGAGCGCTCCAAGTGTAGCTGACTCTGAGTCTTTGTTGAAGCAGGAGGCAGAAAATCAACTTATAGCTCCCGGGGCAGACCTACCCATACCAGGTGGACAAAACCAATCAGAAACCGAAGAATAATTTGCCGAAGTGGTGGAATTGGTAGACACGCTGTCTTGAGGGGGCAGTGTCCCATCGGACGTGCCGGTTCGACTCCGGCCTTCGGCACACATTTAACCTAACCATTTAAAAAATTATGAAAAAAATAAAATTAATTAAACTATTTTTGTTAACATTTTTGTTATCTATAGCGATCTCTGAAACAACTGAGACACTCATGTCGTCCGCACAGAACAAGCTAGAATCGGGTGACCTTCAGGGTGCGCTATCAGATCTTAAAATGGTTTTAGAAAAGGACAGTAAGTTTACTCCTGCGATGATTCAGTTAGCAAATTTACAGTTAAGATTGGGCGATATGGAAAACGCACAGCAATATTTAAGAAAGGCCGTTGATGTTGACTATGATAAGTACAAAAAAGAATTTGACCGATTTAATGATATTAATTTAAAAATGAGTGATGGAGGGAGACAGATAAAAAGCGGACAGTTTGAGGAAGCATTCTCATCCTATGAGGCAGTTGTAAAGGAATTTCCCCATTTTACTGAAGCAGTTTATAGCATGGGATTGGCCAAATTTAGGCTTAAAGATTTTGAATCATGTGTTATGTATTTTAGGCAAGCGATTGAATTAAATCCCGAGCATGTTAATGCGAGAACTGCCATTGATAATGTTGTAAAAAACACATTTAACGAAGGTAATAATTCATATCGACGTGGTAATCTCGAGGGAGCAATGGAATCATATTACAAGGTGCTGTCTTTTGATACTACTTTTACTAAGGCCCACTATCAGATTGGTGTGCTAGAGGCGATAAGAGGGAACCTGGATGTCGCTATTCAAGCTTACAGTAAAGCCATAAAAATTGATACTACATTTTACCAGGGATGGTTCGCGCTTGGGCTGGCCTATAATAAATATGGAGAGAAAGAAAATGCTCTCTCATCCTTTCAAGAGGCGGTGACAATTAATCCTGGCTATGCAAAAGCATACAGCAGTATGGGTGATATTTATATATCACAAAAGGACCATGAAAAAGCGATCGAGGTATTAAATACTGCGATAGCTGTGGATGATAAATATGCAAAACCCTACATATCATTGGGAACCATTTATTCTGAAGTAGACTCTCTTGAACTTGCGATATCATTTCTAAATAAGGGTACATCTCTAGACCCCAAAAATGCGAGTGCCTGGGTGCGTCTCGCCTCTGTTCACAATAAATTAAAAAATTGTGACCTTGCCAAGGAAGCTGCTAGAGAAGCGACAGATAGGAAAAAACGCTTTGGAGCAGGGTGGTATGAGTTGGGAGTCGCAGAGTGGTGTAATGGAAAGGGAAATAAAACTGCAGCGCTAAATGCGCTAGGAAAAGCAAGGGACGATCGCTCATGGCGTCAAATGGCTGAATATGAAATGGATAAGATCAAAAATCCCTCAAAGTACGAAGAATAATATTGTTTAGGCAGACAGCTATCTGCATGGAAATAATATGATCAAAGCAGTTATATTTGATCTAGACAACACCCTCCTTGATTTTATCAAGATGAAACAAAACGCTGTTCGCTCAGCAATCTCTGCTATGCAGGAAGCAGGTTTGAATCTTGATGCTGAAAAATCATTTAATGATATATTCTCTCTGTACGAAGAGATTGGCTGGGAAAATCAGAAAATATTTAACGAATATCTCTTAAAAACTTTGGGATATGTAGATAATAAATTTTTGGCGGCAGGAATTGTTGCTTTTAGAAGTGCGAGGGAGGCAAGCCTTCAGCTCTATCCAAATGTAAATAGATGTCTTTTCTCACTCCTAAAAATGGGGATCAAAATTGCTGTTGTTTCTGACGCCCCCAGCCGTGAAGCGTGGCTAAGAATTTACTACCTAAACTTACACCATATCTTTGATCTGGTTCTCACCTTTGATGAAACAGGTGCAAGAAAGCCCTCCTCTATTCCATTTGAAATGGCGCTGGATAAGATGAACATTTCTGCGGATCAAGCGCTTATGATAGGTGACTGGCCCGAGCGGGATGTAGTGGGAGCAAAAAAAGTTGGAATTCGAACTATATTTGCTAAGTATGGTGATACATTTGGAACAGAGGTCTCTGGAGCGGATTGGGATGTCAATGATATTTACGAGGTCGTTTCCATCGTTAGAGATTTGAACAGTGGGTGAGTTCTCTATCGGTGTTGATATTGTTTCCATTGATAAAATAAAAACAATATTGACATCAAAGATCGGCAAGAGATTTAAGCACCGGATATTTACAGATTCAGAAATAAAGTTTTGCACAAAAAAAACAAACTCATACCAACATTTTGCTGGTCGTTTTGCTGCAAAAGAAGCAGTTAAAAAAGCTATTTTAACAAAGGGATTGGATAATACGAAATTTAAACGTATTGAAATCTTATCTAAAGAAGGTGGTGCTCCAGCTATCAGTTTACCACAAAAATACCAATCCGATTACTTTTTTGAGTGCTCCATAACCCACACAGGTGATAACGCCTTAGCTTTTGTTTTAATGCATAAAAAATAATGTATATTCTTACCTCATCTCAATCGAGGGAGCTGGACCAGATATCTAGCGGAGAATATTCAATCTCTGGTAAAAAACTGATGGAAAATGCGGGAAAACAAATAGCAAAAACAGTGAAAAAGTTTTACCCTGAGATGAAAGATCGTATTCTTATTTTGTGCGGAAAAGGAAATAATGGAGGAGATGGCTTTGCATCTGCCCTACATCTGACAGAATTAAATCCCATCGTATCTCATATGTATCACGAGAAAACTTTTACCCA
>CAZNQF010000072.1:708-9642 GCA_964575125.1 uncultured bacterium | reverse complement strand
ATACTAATAGTAGAGGAAGCAGGTGGTATTGAATCAAAAATAAATGGAGATAAGTTATCTATTAATAGCAATCAAATACTAGCTACAAATGGAAGACTTCATTCAGATTTTATTGAGAAAACAAACGAACTTATATATAATGAAACAAAATAGCTGGAGAAATTCCAAATGAGAATTTTGTAGAAACTGCACAAGAGAAAAAACTAATGTAAGGATAGCATTGTTTTACTCATGATTGAGTAGTTTTATATTTTATTTAATTGATAGTTTAAATATTACGCTTCATACACTCGTTTAATTTTTTTTGTTAAAATATTAATATCATTATTAAAAATAAATTTTCCATTATTTGTTACTCTACCAATTGTTGTTGACGGGACACCAAAATCTCCACATAATCTTTCAAGATCTATTATATCTTCCTCTTTAATAGAAATAATTACCAATCCCTGTGTTTCTCCAAATAATATTTCTTGAGGTTGAAACTTTCTGGTTAAATGGATTCGTGCACCTATTGCATCCTCTGATTCAAACAAATTTTGAAAACAATTTAATTCAAACAGCAACAAATTTTTAAGAATTGCAGTAGATATTCCTCCTCTTCCAACATTTGTTGCTGTTTGAATTAAATTGTTTTCAATAGCGATTTTTAGGACTTCCCCAATTTGTAACTCCATATTTAGATCAACTGAAAATAAACTGTTAGTACTATTTTTAAAAATAACTTCTTCAAGGGCAGACCCTGACAACTCACCTCTATAACTTCCTACCATAGAAATAAAATGATCAGTGTGTTTGAAACTATTTGAAATAATATTTTTTTTCTTAGAAAAAATTCCAATTGCTGAAATATTTTGACTTAAAGAACCAGAATTAACGAACTCACAATTTAAGTGTAACTTCAAGTTAAAAGTATTAGCTGCAATTGACTGACCTTGTTTCAGTAAAATTAATTTATCTAAAAAATCTGGATTTTTAGAATAGTAATTTTTTATAATAATTCCGATTGGTTTAGCACCAACACATCTCAGTGATCTTATTGAATTTGCCACTGCTATTTGACCCGATGTATATGGATCAATATGACTTATTTGATTATATTCTGAAAATGATATGAAATATAAATTATTATTAGATTTATCATTCCATTTTATTAGACTATTTAAATTATTTTTCCCATTAATCTCACTATTTTTTATATAAATATTAGTATTATTCTTAATATAATTAATAATTTTTACTAAAATATTATTACCATTGATATTTTTCAATTTATCTGAATCACTTAGTTCATTTTGATTTGTTTTACGAATTCTATGAATGGAATTAAATGACCTCCAAAGATAGGTAAAAACCTTTTTAGGAAGTGAAATATATCGCTTACTTTTAACATATATTGTAACTTGATTTTGTAAACAAATTTTTCCAATCTTCTTCAAATCATATTTATGATTATTAATTGTTTTACAAATATTAAAGATACCTTTTTTGCCAAACACAATTAAACCTGCATCGGAATATGAAAATAAAATTTCATTTAAATCTGCCTTTTTATTTAACCTGAAATTTATTCCCATATCTGTCTCTATAACTTCTGAGATTACTTTTAAAATTGGAGTATGCCCGTTCAGTAAAAAAGACGAATAAGAAACCTTATAAGAATTCAATTTTTCAAGTAATTTGTGTAGACTTTGAAATTTTTTAAATGGAGAAATAGTTTTTGGTGTTACAAGATAAACTAAATCCTCATTTGAAATAGATTTAGAGACAGTCTCTATCTTATTTTTAAATCCAATTGAATAAATAAAATCTTCTGCGCTAGATTTTGAATTATTTATTTTATTGATAATTATGGATTCATTATTACTTACAACAGATAAATATTCTTGAAGAATATTATTAATGGTTGAAATTGTGTTTTTACTACAACAATCTATTGAAATACATGACAAATTTATTCCCATTCTAAATTGTTCAAGCAACATATTTAAAATATCAATTTCACTTGTTGATGAACTAATGATACTTAATCCATCTTCTGATAAAAATGATTTATAATTTATGATATTTTTGAATGAAAATTTTGTCGAAAAATCAAACAAATCCTTTCTTGATATAATTGGATATAGAGTTTTACCTATTAAATCTAATTCCTTTTTTTTTGGTTTACGCTCTATTAACGATTTTATAACAGATAGTTCAAAAGTTGAAAAATACTCCTTAGATTTCATCTATAATTTTATAGTTAATCTGTAAAATAATTCTTTAGTTCTAATGAGATTTGATCCCAGGTAAACCCTTTTCTTTTTAAAAATTCAACTATTTTACGTTTTTTATCATTAATAGAATTATGCCGAAGTAATTTTAACCGTTTTTGAATATGATTATTAATTATATCTTTTGAAGAAATTTTATTATATCCGTTAGCAAGAGCTTCATCTATCACTAATTGTGGTATCTCATGCTTTCTTAACTCAATTTGAAGATAAATTGGCCCCACTCCATTTTGTTTGAGTTTATCTAGAACATAGATATTTGCAAAGTATTCATCATTAAGATATCCCAAACTGGTCAAATGATTTACTGTATTTAAAATATCATCTTCTGAATAACCTTTTTGTATTAGCCTATTTTTTATTTCATGGCAACTTCTGTGACGATATTTTAATAAACGCATAGCTGCATTTAATACAGAATTTTTCATCCGTATTCTTAAATTAGTGATTTATTTTACTTAATTTCTTCAACCCCTAGAAATGCCTTTACTTCTTTCACTAATCTGGTTTTTTCTTTAGGATTTTCGATCAAAAACTGTTTTGCGTTTTCTCTACCCTGACCTATGCGTGTATCTCCATACGAATACCATGAACCCATTTTTTCAATGATATCACCTTTTAGTGCAAGGTCAATTACATCCCCTTCATATGATATACCCTCTCCATACATTATATCGAACTCTGTCATTTTAAAAGGAGGAGCAACCTTATTTTTTACAACTTTTACTCTTGTTCGGTTTCCGACAATATTTGTACCATCTTTAATGGATGTTATTCTTCGAATCTCCATACGTATAGAAGTGTAAAATTTTAATGCTCTACCCCCAGGTGTTGTCTCGGGGTTACCAAACATCACTCCTATTTTCATCCTTATTTGATTAATGAAAATTACACATGTATTAGATTTTTTAACAGTTCCCGTTAATTTTCTTAAGGCCTGGGACATCTATCTTGCCTGTAAACCCATATGGACATCTCCCATTTCTCCATCCAATTCAGCTTTGGGTACTAAAGCAGCTACAGAATCAATTACAATCACATCAATCGCTCCACTTCTTACCAATGTTTCCGTTATCTCCAATGATTGTTCACCAGTATCTGGCTGCGAAATCAATAGATTTTCAATATTTACTCCAATTTTCTTTGAATATTCAGGGTCTAATGCATGTTCAGCATCTATATAAGCAGCATTACCACCACTTTTTTGTGCTTCAGCTACTATATGGAGGGCTAACGTTGTCTTACCTGCACTTTCCGGACCATAAATTTCAATAATTCTTCCTTTCGGAACTCCTCCTACACCTAAGGCCAAATCTAGAGATAGCGCACCTGTTGAGATTGAATTACCATCATCCACAGGTTTTTGTTCTCCCAATCTCATAATTGATCCTTTTCCAAACTGCTTATCAATTTGATTTATCGCCAGATTTAATGATTTTTCCTTTTTATTATTTTCCTTCATAGGTTATTCCTTTTCCCCTTTTGGTGTTAAAAAATGTGTACCTAAAATACTATAAATCGGACCATTAGGAAACAATTCACTGCTTATGAAACGAATTCGAGCGATTGACATAGTTACTGGATTAAATTTTGTCTTTAAAAATAAATTTAAATCAGGCGTATTTTTGGGTGGATATATCACCCGACCAATCGTAATATGAGGTGTAAACTCTTTCTCTTCAATCGGAAACCCTAACTTATCCAATGAAGTATTAATATCCATTACCAGATTTTCCATCCTATCTGTTTCATCTTTAATTCCTAACCATAGTACTCTAGGTCTTTCAGGAACTGGAAAACATCCCGTTCCGTTTACAGATAAATTTATTGGATCGTGCCTTTTAACTATATTATCAAGTGTACTATTAATTTCTTCAATAGAATCTGGTGGAGTATATCCAATAAATTTTAATGTTAAATGTAGTTGGCCTGTTCTTACCCATTTTAAGTTTTTACCTTTGAAAGTCACCGTTGTCATTACCATTTCTTTCAATGATATTACCTCTTTGGGAACAGTGACTGATATAAATGTTCTTATCAGATGATTACTCATTAAGTAAACTAATGTTTCATTATATCGTACCAAATCAATTGCAGATATTGCAGACATATATTTAATTGTTTTTCTGGTCCCGTGAAAAAGATATTTTCTAAAAAAATTGTTTTGTGTTGATGAATATCCTATATAAACTAATCCTACAGGTTTTTTATCAGTGCCCCCTGTAGGACCCGCAATACCTGTAATACTTAAACCAATCGTTGATAAATATTTTTTTTTGATTCCTCTTGACAATTCTAAAGCAGTTTCTTTGCTTACTGCCCCAAATTTAGTTAAAGTTGATTGCTGAACCCCAAGGATATCTCTTTTAATTTTATTATTATATGCTATAACTCCACCTAAAAAATATTTTGAGCATCCGGAGACAGAGGTTAGCAAATGACTTACTAAACCGCCTGTGCATGATTCAGCAATTGAAATAGTTTTATTGTTATTTTTTAATATCAATCCAGTAACTTTTTCTAATGAATCTTCATTTTTTCCATATATTAATAAATTTAATTTATTTTCAATCTTGAAAGAACATTCATCTAATTGATCTTTGTCATGACTCATCAAACGGATATCAACACCTGATATCTGAGGTAAAAACGCGATTGAACAGGATGTCGAATATTTATCAACGATTGATTTAATTTTTTCAGCAATAGCTGATTCTCCTTTACCAACTGTACGAATTGATAATACGTGGATGTCTTGGTTATTCAGCTTTACTAACTGGGGTATAATGTACTTAGACATCATAGTTTTCATTTCTGATGGAACACCGGGTAACGCAAATATCAAGGCATTATTTTTTTTGTAATGGCTTCCTTTTGCAGAACCAATATCATTTGGAATCAAAATACCCATTGTAGATCACACTGCTTGATTTTTATTAATCTCAGGGATGGATTGTTTTCTTAACTTGTAATAGGATTTAATTTCATTCCAATATTCTTTATCAAAAACCGTTTTATCATTGAAGTAGTCGTATAAAACAAAGGGAGTTAAATCGTCATGAGTAGGACCTAAACCACCTGTCATAATAATTAAATCATATAATTTTATATAGCGATGTAAGTATCCTCGAATTTGAGATCTATCATCATTAATACTAACTTGTTCAGAAACATTGATTCCAATATTTAACAAATTTTGACCAAGCCATGCTAAATTTGTATTTATTGTAAACCCCGATAATAATTCATTACCAATTGATATGACCGCTGCTTTCATCCAATCAACCATTTTAGTGAGTGAACAGATACTAATGTATATATTCCTGCACCAACATCATCCAACATTATTCCCCATCCACCCTTTAACATATCCAATTTGTTGATAGGATAAGGCTTAATAATATCAAATAATCTAAAAATAAAAAACGCAACAAATCCCCAACTTATCGATTGTTCTAATCCTATTAATGCTATCCACTGCCCCACCCATTCATCAATAACTATCTCACTTGGATCATTTGATAAAAGTATATTTTCAGTAAATTGAGATGTATAAAGACCAATAAAAAAAATTGTAAATATTGCTAGGAGAAACATTACAATCGTCATCTCTGGTTGGATAAAGTACCAAGCTATATATGCTAAAAAGCTACCTGCAGTTCCGGGAGCTATCGGGGATTTTCCAACAAATCCTACAGAACTAATAAAGCGGGCAATACCCCTCAAATCGTCCTCAATTCAAAAACTTTTTGATTGCCAAACGATTTACATATAGATAACTGACTCCTGTGTACGCAGTAAATACAGTCATACCAAGCATAAGGTAATAAATAATTTCTCCCCATAAAACTGACTGTAGAAACCATTTAATTCCATATATTGGCATCCCTTTTAATCCAATAAATAGTAAAATAAAAATTATAATGCTTATTTGAAATCCAGTTTTTGTTTTAGCGATTTTACTTGTTACCATAGTTAAACCTTTTCGAACCATTGCCATTCGTAATCCAGTTACAAACAAATCTCTGAAAATGATTAAAATAACCATCCAGTACTAAAATTTTATCAGCAAGGGTGTCCAAAAACATTCCTTCTGGAGTGACCAATTTATATTTTCTTGCATAATAACCATCATATGCGTCTGTTATAGATGCAATTATAAATACGATTAATGCAAAAAAATTGGAATATGGAATTTCTATAAACAACAGTAAAATAAAAACTGGTGTTAGTAATATTCGTATAAGGGTTAATAAATTAGGAAGATTTAAAATATAGTTCTCCCTTCCAATGCTCTTAATAAAGTTGCTTCATCAGTATATTCCAATTCACCACCGACGGGGAGACCTCGAGCTAAACGTGTTACTTTGATATTTTTATTTTCTATAACATTTTGTAGGTAAAGAGCTGTGGCATCTCCTTCAATACTTGCATTCATTGCTAAAACAAGTTCCATCCCTGATTCGATTCGCTTAATCAATGATTTAATATTTAATTCTTCCGGTCCGATTCCATCTAAAGGAGATAAGTTTCCATTTAAAACATGATATACACCTAAATAACTATTTGTTTTTTCGAACACAAAAATATCTTCCGGACGCTCAACTATACAAATTAATGAGTGATCACGCTTCTCATCTTGACATATTTTACACAACTCTTTATCAGAGATTCCACCACATATATTACATAATTTTACAGAAGTTTTTACTTCAACGAGCGCTGATGCGAATTCCACAGCAGCCTCTTTAGAACCGGATAATACATTGAATGCTAATCTTTGGGCTGTTTTTTTTCCAATCCCTGGAAATTTTGTAAACTCATTAATAAGTTTTTCGACTGACTCTGGATATCCATTCATAATTATATCCCCGGGATTTTCATTCCTCCAAGCATACCACCAGTAGCAGAATTCATCTTTGATTGCATAGTATCCTGTGATTTGCTTTGAGCTTTATTTACAGCAGATATAATTAAATCTTCTAGAAGTTCTTTGTCCTCAGTCATCGCTTCTGGAGAAATGGTTAATTCTAATATTTCTTGTTTTCCATTCATAACTACCTTTACCATTCCACCACCTGAATCTGATTGAATCATTATATTTTCAAGGTCAGATTGTACCTCTTCTATTTTTTTTTGCATATCTCGTGCCTGTTTTAGCATGTTAGACATATTACCTTTATTAAACATTTTTTCTCCTAATTAATTATTTCACCATCAAAAGTTTCTATTATTTGGGATACAATTTCTTCAGCACTTTGATGGTTTTCTTGATTTATAGATTTTACGTCATTATTTTTTTTTGATACTTTAGTTTTTGGATCATGAATAAATTTTATAAACACGGGTTCTAAAATTATGTTTTCTAATGATTGAGCAATCCATGGTTTATTACGCTCCAACAGATCAAAATTAAAATTAGATTGCCCAATATAATAAATTTCTAATTGTTTTTTGTTAAATTTACGAGGTTCACACTTTTGTAAAAGAGTTCCCACTGACTGTTTGTGTCCTAAAATATATTCTATAAAATCTGACCATTTTTTTTCTATTTTATCTATAGATATTTCAACATGAGCTTTTACAGAATCCGTTAATAATTTGTTACTAACTTTATCCTTATCATCAATTATCTCGACTGTTTTTTGTGATTTATTTTCTGTTGAATCTTTAGTAATAACTTCATCTGGTATCGTGTAACTATTTTGAGTTGGGTTTTCAGAATTTTTCTTAGAACTTACATTTCCTTTTTTAGATTTATTTTCATTTTTATCGATATTTATTTCATTTTTTAAGGGTGAATTGTTTAATCTAAACAACAAATCATCTATGTGAATCGACGAATCCATTTCCATTAACTTTAAAAATGTCATTTCAATAATTAATTCCTGATGATTTGTTTGCTTTAATCGAACAGATAGATTATCTAAAATTTCTGAGATTCTTAGTAGGTCCCTAATATCCCATAATTTTCCACATTCAATATATTTTTTTTTGGTCAATTTATTTACTTCCAATAATTGAACTTCATTTTCCAGAGGTGCAATCATCAAATTTCGTATATGCTCATTTAGTCCATTTAAAAAATCTGAAGGAGGAGTTCCTGAAGATTGAATTTTCTTTAATTCATTGAATAATAATTGATGATCTTTTTCCTTTAGAAAATTCATTATATTAAAATATACCTCTAAAGGAATGAGTCCTAAAACTTTCGAGGTAGATTCAAATGTAATTTCTTCTCCAGAGAATGCAATTACCTGTTCTAATGTACTTAATGCATCCCTCATGCTTCCTGTTGATTTTATTGATATCGCATGAAGAGATTCTGAATCTGCTATAACAGATTCATTTTTTAAGATATCTATCATCTTTTCAGTTATAATTTTTGAAGGAAGACGATGAAAATCAAACCGTTGACAACGGGATATAATAGTCATAGGAACTTTTTGAATATCAGTTGTAGCCAAAATAAATTTTCCATGAGGTGGTGGCTCCTCCAAAGTTCTTAATAATGCATTAAAAGCCTGAGTTGTCAGCATATGAACTTCATCAATTATAATTATTTTATAATCTGAATTCATGGGTGGAAATTTTATTAGGTCTCTAATATTTCTAATTTCATCAATTCCTCTATTGGATGCACCATCAATTTCTAATA
>CAZNQF010000072.1:0-691 GCA_964575125.1 uncultured bacterium | reverse complement strand
CTGAAATTTCTTGACAACTATTACAATCTATACATCCAACTCCAGGTTTATCCTTACAATTTAATGATTTTGCTAAAATTCTTGCGGTAGTTGTTTTACCTACACCTCTCGGACCAGTAAACAAATAAGCTTGTGCTATTAAATCTTTTTTAAAAGCATTTTTAAGTGTCTCCATTATATGATCTTGTCCTACAACTTCTGAAAAGGTATTTGGACGCCATTTTAGTGATAATATTTTATGAAACATAACCTAATTAATAATTTATAAACATATAGTAATAAATAAAGTTACATAGGAAAACAGTTGAATATTAACAATGAATAAGTAAAAATGACCGTGCACCCTGATTTGACAACCCCTTACATAATTAAAATAAAATAGTTAACTCTATTCCAGTGTTCACCAGCACCTAACTTAATCCAAGTACCGCTGCTCCCTTCAGGGCCTGACGGAGTTATTAGATAAAATATCGCGATGAATTGAAATTTCAACATCACTTTTTTTATCCCAAAAATGTGGTGTTTGCCGCACCAAGTTATAAATCCTGCTATAGCGGGTTGCAGGTTACAGGGCACCGCTACTTCCCCATCCAGCACGGTCAAATTAAATGTATATTTGGTTTAAAATAAAATTATTGTGGAGCCGATCGGGATCGAACCGACGACCTCAGCATTGCGAACGCTGCGCTCT
>CAZNQF010000071.1:8714-9702 GCA_964575125.1 uncultured bacterium | reverse complement strand
TTAAAGGTTGGTTAAAAGAATGTGTATTATAAATCATATATTGCATATTTTTTATTGTCCAAAAGAGAGGTATATGCAAAAACGTGTACAACCAAAAATAATGCATAGAGCAGCGTTGATGGAGTGCTAACTGATGAGCTGAGGACAAAAAGGTGAAACATAAGCGCTACCCCAATGGACATTTGTATATATGACCAATAAATCAAAGAGATAGAATTTTCAGTTTTATATTTAACCTGACCAGAGGGGTCTTCTATAGTTTTAACGGGGTGTTTTTGCTTAACATCGTCCGGCCTCCATCCGGTTGGCATGAACCAGATCCTTATCTTATCCCAAACCCTTTCAGTGCGTACAGCATCCTTTATCAATTGCCAAATATGTTTAAAATTGATAACAACGGGGTTCCATGTTTTTGCAGGTCGGAGTACCCCGTAAACCGGTTTTACATCCGGCAATTCCGGCTGGAACGAACCAAACATCTTATCCCAGATAATAAAGATCTGACTGTAGTTCTTATCAAGATACTCTGGGTTGATAGCATGGTGAACTCGATGGTGGGAGGGGGTAACAATTATATTTTCTAGCCACCCCAGTTTATCTATGAGCCGTGTGTGGTACCAAAACTGCATAAATAAATGAATGGGCCCGATGATAACAAAAATGTATGCCGGTATTCCTAAAAAGGCTGCGGGGATCATAAATATTGCCCCAAATCTTACTGTATCTGAGATTGACTGACGAAGAGCACAGGAGAGGTTAAACTCTTCACTGCTGTGGTGAATAATATGGCGGTTCCAAAAAACGTTTACACGGTGATTCATTCGGTGTATCCAGTAACCTGAAAAATCTTTAACAATAAATGCTATGACCACTGCCACCCAGACCGGCTCAAGTTTGTACACTGTTAATTTGTCTACGAGCCAGGAATAGCTAATGAGAATAAATCAATCCCAGTTTATGGAAATGGCTATAATGTACGTGATTGGAT
>CAZNQF010000071.1:282-8704 GCA_964575125.1 uncultured bacterium | reverse complement strand
AGAATAAATCCAAAATTTATTCCGTCACGAACTGTATTTGTTACCCCTGAACTTAGGCTCGATATCATATCTGCAGGACGGTTCACCCTGATTCCCATTCTTCCGGCCGCTAGAGCCTCAATCCCGATTAATATTAAAAAGATTGGGATGGCAAACATGAGTGAGGTAACGTAGAAATTCATGGTCAGGGGATTTTATCTATTTGGAAGTTAAAGAGAAGCTCCTGTCCGAAGTCTGGTTTGAATTCGTGTAGGGTGTCACCGGTAAGTGTCAAAAATCTTATCTCTCCGTTTATCCCAATTTTTTCGGGTGCGCTGTTTCGGTACCACCAATGTCTAGATATTCCGTCCTCCATGTCATCCTTGAACAGGAACTGATAGGAACCTCTTTTGAGCTTCACTGGGAACTGATATGTTGTGGAGTCTTTAAAATTTTCTCCCTCCAAGAGCACCTTTCCGCCTACATCGGAGATTGTAAATGAATTTTCTTGTGCTCTGTTCACGTTGTTTGTTTTTAAGAAGAGGGTGAACTCCCCTGGAAATACTTTTGGAAGTAGGACACTAGAGGTCAGCACATTATTATATAGATTTTCATCTTTTTCATGATTTGGATATTTTGCCTCAACCACAAAAGTTTGATTTTTTTTTAGGCCTCTCCAGCTTGGGATAGGGAGCACCACCTCTTCCTCTTCAAGAAAGGCTAAATCTCCTGACCATTGATAAACAGATTTCCTGGCGTGCTCAAGTCCGTAGTGAAGATCAACGGTTTTTAAATCATATTCGCCAGAATTCCTGATAATAATTCTTGGGTTTGACAAAGTGGGATTGATTCGGCTGTATTTGTCCCGATCGCTGGGAGCAATAATATCTACTATCTCCACATTATTTTTGAAATTTGGTGGCCCATAGCTGATGAGTTGGTGAGACATCCGATGCTCTCCCTTTTTTTCACCATTATCAAAATAATTCTGTATACCGTAGTCCAAATTTATTGTGTCACCGGGATTGACATAGGGTGTCAGCTCAAACTGATATTCATCCACCTTGGTTCCGGGGCACCACCCCGCACGGTCAAAGGGCCAGGTCCCTCCCTGAGGATAAATGGGATTGTTACCACAATCTTTCCATACGTTCCACCGAAACACTTTCCACTTGTTAATGTACCATGTGTGGGTTTTGCTGTCCCACTCACAGCAGTTTCGGGGCCCCTCGTGCCCGTGTCCTGATATGACTGATTTGATTTTAAATCCCGAAAACTTTGAGTTTAACACCATCTTCTGATTTGTTAAAACTGAATCATCTGCCAGCTCTCCATATTTGTAGTTTCCATAAGGATAAATATTCTCCACATCTAAAACATCACGTTCAGGTGTGCCCCCAATAAATTTAAATTTAAGGTCCAGCAGTTCTTGGTTGTTCCCCACAATAAGTTCCCGCGGTCCTCTCAGGATGGGAGCATAGTCTGTCAAATCGTAGGTCCATTCCCACCCCCTCTCTCCTCCGAGCCATAGACGCTTTCCATAGGGAGTAACAAAGCTACCTATGCTGAATGTTTCGGTTGTGTCATCGGTGGGGACTTTAATAAATGTGTTCCAAATATAGTCCCACTCACCGCAGAGATATTTGTCGCCCT
Organism: uncultured bacterium; assembly: GCA_964575125.1. Classification (GTDB taxonomy): domain Bacteria; phylum Fidelibacterota; class Marinisomatia; order Marinisomatales; family AB-629-J13; genus AB-629-J13. The sequence goes on along the minus strand of CAZNQF010000071.1, from coordinate 7,072 downwards.
TTGTCAGAGAGTCACATCTTAGAGTTTGCACCATGATAATTTTGGCCCACTGTTTTTCTGTCTCAGGAAACTGGACAAATGTTTTGTACTGGGCGTTCCACCCCTCGGGGCTGGGAGTGTCAAAAGTAATGGGATAGATCGTTGTGGTATCTGAGGCAGATTTTTTATTTAAAGATGTTTCTGAGCTCTTTTTCCCTAAGCATCCGCTGAGTACCAGCAAACAAGCGGTCAGTACTTTTCCGCTGAATAATCGTGCATTAAATCTAGTTTTCATTTCAAATATTTTATGAATAATTATCTGTAAATTTCTTTATACCGCATACATTTACGCATTATTTTCAGTTCTAAATTTAAAGAGATAATCTAATAAATAATGCTCACTGATACTCACTGCCATCTTTATTTTAAAGATTTAAAAACTGATCTTCCCCAGGTTTTAAAGCGTGCTAGTAACTTGGGCGTAGATAGGTTCATCTGTGTGGGAACAAATATGGATGACTCTAAGGAGTGTCAAACAATATCAGAAAAATATAAAGATATTTATTTTTCTGCAGGTGTTCACCCTCACGACTCGAAAGACGCTCCGGCTGATTATTTAGAACAAATCAGAGATTTTTCTGTGTCAGAGAAAATGGTTGCGGTGGGAGAAATGGGTTTGGATTATTTTAGAAATATATCACCCCCGGAAATACAAAAAAAAGTGTTTAAGGAGCAAATGAGCTTAGCTCAAGAATTAGGGAAACCTGTAGTTTTTCATAATCGGGATGCTGATGAGGATGTGATAGAAATTTTAAGTGAGTTCCAAAGCGTAGTTGGTGTTGCTCATTGTTTTTCAAGCAACCTTGACACAGCAAAAGCATTACTGAGTATGGGATATTATATATCATTTTCTGGGAACCTGACATTTAAAAATAGCCACCTACCTGATATAGCGAGTGAGATACCTCGGGACAAAGTTTTAGTTGAAACTGACTCCCCGCTTTTGAGTCCGGTTCCATTTAGGGGCAAACCAATCGAACCGGGAAGGACACGGTTTGTAGCAGAAAAGCTAGGGGAAATTCATGGCCTTGAGCTTGAAAAAATTGCAGCGCAAACATCAAAAAATGCAGATGCCCTATTTAATTTTAACTCTACATAGGAAATTAATTTATTGGTAAAAACCTCACACCCTTTCAGAAAAAAATGGGGACAAAACTTTCTCGCAGACCAAAATTTATTAGATAAAATTGTAAGAACTATTGTACCAAAAAAAAATGAATCATTTTTGGAAATTGGACCGGGAGAGGGCGCACTAACTGATTTAATTCTTCCCAACGTAAATGAAATGGTTTCCGTGGAAATTGACCCTATGCTTGTTAGGTTTTTAGAGGAAAGACCACAGCTTAAAAAGTTAAATATTGTTCACGGAGATATACTTCAGCAGGACATTGAAACATTGCCGATATTGAGCCCTGTTCGGGTTGTTGGAAATATTCCCTATAATATTACATCGCCAATTGTTTTTTGGTTGATTGAGCAGCTAGAATCCTGGACCGATGCATTCATAATGATGCAAAAGGAAGTAGCAAAAAGATTTTCTTCTAAGCCGGGAACGAAAGACTATGGAAGGCTCACAGTGGTTTCCGGGGCATATTTAAATGCGGAATATTGTTTTACCATCCCCCCAGACGTTTTTACTCCCAGGCCAAGGGTGGACTCAGCTTTTGTACATTTTACTAAAAAGGAGAGTCCAGTTGTTTCAGATGATGAATACATAAAATTTAATAATTTAGTGAGGGTTGCATTTTCCCAAAGAAGAAAAAAGATAAAAAACACATTGAAAGGATACAATATTGATCAGGAAATTTGTCCTCAAATTGATCTAAATAGACGACCGGAAACCCTTTCTATAGAAGAATTTTCTATATTATTAAAACTTATAAAGTGAATTGATTTTTTTTTGTCATTTAGTTAAATAGTGTTAAATTACCCGACTTTTCTTTAATTAAAAATAGGGAACTATGGCAAAAGTAGGTAAAGCAGTAAATGAATCAAATCGGAGCTTGAGTCGTTATCTCGAAGAGATAGGGAAGTTTGAGCCACTCCACCCAGATAGAGAGGTGGAGCTAGCCCAAAAGATTAAAAAGAATGATAGGCGTGCCTTGATGGAGCTGGTACAGGCAAACCTCCGCTTTGTTGTTTCTGTTGCAAAAGATTATCAGGGTCAGGGACTTCCTCTAACTGATTTAATTAATGAGGGGAATCTAGGATTGATCAAGGCAGCAGGACGATTTGATGAAACTCGAGGGTTTAAATTTATTTCATACGCGGTCTGGTGGATAAGACAATCTATTTTACAAGCGCTTGCCGAGCACTCTCGAATTGTGAGGCTCCCTCTAAATAGAGTTGGTACTATTAGCAAGATTACTAAAACTGCTCAAAAGATCGAAGCGGAGATTGAGCGAACTCCAAACGAGGAGGAGCTAGGTCGTCAGCTTGAGATGACCCCGGAAGAGGTTTTGGATGCCATGAGAATTTCAAGACGGCACCAGTCCCTTAACGCTCCCATTCGTGAAGGTGAAAAATATGCTCTTTTGGATGTCATAGAAGACGACAATCAACTTTCGCCCGATACAAAACTTATGGGAGAATCGTTGAAAGATGAGATACGCCAATCTCTAACTACGCTACAAAAGAGGGAGAGAGAGGTCATCAGAATGTACTTTGGAATTGATATGGACTATGCCCTAACTCTCAATGAGATTGGGGAGGAGTTCAATCTCACAAGAGAGAGAGTAAGACAGATCAAAGAAAAAGCAATTCGAAGATTGCGACATCGTTCCAGAAGTAAAATATTAAGAACCTATCTTGGATAAAGGAGGATAGAAAATTGATTGAAATTAAAGTGAAAGAGGGCGAACAAATAGAGCACGCCCTAAGAAGATTTAAGAAGAAGTGGGAAAGAGCAGGAGTTCTGAGAGAATTAAGAAAGAAAGCATTTTATATAAAGCCCAGTGATTTTAAGCGTGTTGAGCGGGAAAAAACGATGAGAAGGGTGGCACGATTATCACGAATGTATAGATAATGATATTTAAAATCTATTTTGAAAAAAGCTCGGTGACTCTCCCGAGCTTTTTTATTTTTCACCCATGATAATTGAAAGTATTTCAGGTGTTAGAGGACTCACCTCATCTTTCCTCACCGTTGATTCTGTAAAAAACTATGCATATGCATTTCATCAACAATGTTCTCCGGGGGTCTTATTTGTGGGTAGAGATTCACGCTCAACCGGAGATGAGCTGCAAAGCGCGGTGGTTGAAGAGCTGTCCAACTGTGGGCGAGATGTATTTATCTGTGAAATAGTCCCGACCCCAACAGTTCAATTTATGGTTGAGCGTACAGAGGCCGCAGGGGGAATTGTTATAACTGCAAGTCATAATCCAAAAGAGTGGAATGGGATGAAATTTATTCGATCTGATGGTGTTTTCCTTTTTCCAAAAGAGTGTAGCTCACTGTATAAAGCAGCTAAATCAATTCACAGGTCTAACTCAAAAGAACAGGGCATGGTCCTACATGACCATAATTCTGTTCAAAAACATATCATACATCAAACGTGCTTAAGTTGTATAGATTTGAACAAAATCAGAGAAATGAAATTTAAGGTTGTGGTTGACGCTTGCAATGGAGCTGCTTCTGAAGCTCTGCCAGGAATGCTAGAGGCTTTGGGGTGTGATGTCGTTCCAATCAATTGCAACGTTAATGAACCCTTTCCAAGAGGAACGGAGCCACTTCCAGAAAATTTAGAAATGCTTTGTAAAAAAGTTGTGGAGAGCAAAGCAGATGCAGGATTTGCTACTGACCCGGATGGAGACCGACTGGCAGTGGTATCTGAAAGGGGGCTCCCCCTGGGAGAGGAGTATTCCCTTGCTCTTGCGGCAGATGGTTTATTGAGTTCCTCCCAAGATGTGGGAAGTAATTTTGTTGTTAATTTATCCACATCGCTAGCTCTAGAAAAATTATCCGAACCCCATGGCGTTAGCGTACAATATTCTCCTGTTGGAGAGATAAATGTAGTAAGAAAAATGTTAGAAACGGGGGCTGTTTTTGGTGGAGAAGGTAATGGTGGTATTATTTTAAAAGAAAGTCATTTAGGCAGAGATTCATTGACTGGAGTTACCCTAATATTAAACAGTATGGCACTATCAGAGAAATCGCTTAGCGAGATGCATTCTGTGATGCCTCAGTTTACAATTGTTAAGGATAAAATAGGAATTGAGAAAAAAGATTTTTCTCTTTTAGTATCCAAGCTGAAAAAAGAATTTAGTGATGGTGAAATTAATACTGAAGATGGTATTAAATTCAGCTGGAAAAATTCATGGATTCACTTTAGAAAATCAAACACTGAGCCCATTATTAGAATATACGCAGAGGCAAATAAAAACTCCACCGCCCGTGAGCTCATTCAAAAAGCTAAAGATGCAATTTCATAAATGAATAGCGGTCTTTTTTTAAAGGACTTTGGTTCGGTTGATCAAATTGGCGCAGAGGACCGTGTTAAAAAACTATTCTCCAGAAGCATTAAAAAAGAGTCCAAATTAATGGCACTGTATACCGCCCTGTCTATGGTGGACCTAACAACGCTTGAGGGAAAAGATTCTCCAGGTAAGGTGAAACATCTTTGCTATAAAGCTGCACATCTGCATGATTTATTCCCAGGCCTACCAACCGTTGCGGCGGTCTGTGTCTACCCAAGCTTTGTTAAAACTGCAAAAAAATCATTAAAGGGGACATCAATAAAAGTTGCGTCTGTTGCAACAGGTTTTCCTAGCGGTATGAGCTCTCTAAAAGAAAAATTGATTGAAGTTAAAAAAATTATTGGTGATGGTGCTGATGAGGTGGACATGGTAATTTCGAGAGGAGAATATTTGCGTGGGAATTTTGATTATGTGTGTGAGGAAATAGAAAAGGTAAAAAAGGCGTGCGGGAATTCGCACCTGAAGGTAATTCTAGAAACGGGTGAACTGGAGACCCTGGACAATGTGAGAAAAGCAAGTTTTTTGGCAATGAATTCGGGCGCAGATTTCATCAAAACCAGCACCGGAAAGATAGCCCCATCTGCGGTTCCCACTGTTGTACTAACCATGCTGGAAGCGATACGTGATTATTATTGGGAAACGGGGATCAAAATAGGGATGAAGCCTGCAGGAGGGATAGCTACAGCAAAACAAAGTATCCAGTATTTGATTATGGTGAAAGAAACATTAGGAGATAGTTGGTTGACCCCCGAATTGTTTCGGTTCGGCGCAAGCTCCTTAGCGAACGATATCGTTATGCAGATTGTTAAACAAAATCGTGGTGTGTATCAATCACCTGATTATTTTTCGGTAGATTAAAAATAATTGATGAAAAATTCTGGTAGAAAAAAATCGAAAACTGTGTGGAACTATTCCCCCGCTCCTGAGGGCACGGATCATATTCAGTTGAAAGAAAAATATGACCTTTTCATCAACGGTGCATTTTGTAAGCCTATATCTAAAAAATATTTTAATACGGTTAACCCAGCCACTGAAAAAACAATCTCGAAAATTGCATATGCATCCAAAAAAGATGTAGATAAAGCAGTAATGTCTGCTCGCACCTGTTATCAGAAATATTGGTCAAAGCTAGATGCCTCGGAGAGAGGTAAATATATTTTTAGGATTGCTAGATTAATTTCTGAACGAGCAAGGGAGTTTGCTGTAATAGAGTCTCTGGATGGGGGAAAACCCATAAGAGAGTCCAAGGGGGTTGATATTCCCTTGGCTGTTGCACATTTTTTCTACTACGCAGGCTGGGCGGATAAGCTTTCATATGCTTTTTTAGGGAGAAAGCACGCAGCGCTAGGTGTTGCAGGACAAATAATCCCGTGGAATTTTCCACTCCTGATGGCTGCCTGGAAAATTGCGCCCGCACTGGCCGCGGGAAACACGGTTGTTCTTAAACCAGCGGAATCAACACCACTGACCGCGCTAAAATTAGCTGAGGTGATTCAGGAAGCAGATTTGCCTCCTGGGGCTGTAAATATTATTCCAGGCGATGGTGAAACGGGTAAGCACCTTGTTCAGCATCTTGATGTGAATAAGATAGCATTCACAGGCTCAACCTCTGTAGGAAAATTTATTCAGGAATCTTTGGCAGGTACCGAAAAAAAATATACACTTGAGCTAGGTGGCAAGGCCGCAAATATTATTTTTGAGGATGCATCTATAAATCAGGCAGTTGAGGGAATCATAAACAGTATATTTTTTAATCAGGGGCATGTCTGTTGCGCAGGAAGCAGACTGCTCATTCAAGAAGGTATTGCTGATACCATAATCTCAAGATTAAAATATAGAATGAAATCTCTCAACTTAGGGGACCCCCTTGATAAGAATACAGATATCGGTGCGATTAATTCAAAAGAACAGCTTACGCGAATAAATCATTATGTTGAATCAGGCAAAAAAGAAGGGTGTAAGATTTATCAAACATCATGTGAAATTCCTAAAAAAGGTTTTTGGCACCGCCCAACACTTTTTACTGATGTATCGCAGTCACATAAGATTGTACAGGAAGAAATATTTGGTCCAGTTCTAGCAATTCAGACATTCAGAACTCCTAATGAAGCTATAGATAAAGCAAACAATACACCCTATGGTCTCTCAGGAGGAGTGTGGACAGATAAGGGGTCTAAAATTTTTGAAATTAACAAGGAAATTAAGGCAGGTGTCATTTGGGCTAACTGTACCAACGAGTTTGACGGCGCTGTCGGCTTTGGCGGCTATCGTGAGTC
>CAZNQF010000071.1:0-272 GCA_964575125.1 uncultured bacterium | reverse complement strand
AAATTACCAAGTGTATAATCTGAACGATATATATAATATATTACAACCGATAAAGAACAAATAGTAAATATTGCCCGAGCATCAAGAAAAGACTTCAGACGTTCAGTAAAAGCAGCTAGGTTAGCCTTTAAACCTTGGAAAAACAGAACAGCATATAATAGGGGTCAAATTTTGTACAGGATGGGTGAAATGATGGAAAGCAGAAGAGACCAGATAGCAAATGAATTACGATTGGAGGGATTTGATAGAAAAAAAGCAGAGTCAGAGGTTAG
>CAZNQF010000070.1:0-9926 GCA_964575125.1 uncultured bacterium | reverse complement strand
CTACTTCTGACTTAAACGACCATTTTTCAGTCCAGTTGTATCCATAATAGATAATGAAGCGGTGAAAATCCATCTTTTTGGTTGGATCATTATCTCCTACTTTGGACTGATTATAATGCAATTCTCCGTAACCACCAATACTGTATCCTGGTTCAAAAAAATCATCTTGAGCAAAAAGTACAGCGGTAGCAACAGATAAAATCTTAATAGTTCTTTTCATTATTTTCCTTTATTATATTATTGTTAATGAGACTCATTCTCATTCTCAATAATAAAAATGATTTTTAATAAGAAACAAATTTTTTTTTATTTTTTTTTGATTTAATTTTAAAATTATTATTTTTATCTAATAACAAATTTGAGATCAATTATAATTATTTGATTAAGAAAGCAAATTCTCAAAAATTTTAACTCATCACTACTACTGTTGCTGCTGATAGTCACTTATAATAGAATTACAGTAATAAAAAAACTTCATAAAACAAAAACTAACTCTTGAAAGTAAAAATTTTAATAAACCATTTTTAAATCATACTTATTTATTGCTAAACTAAACCGACCAGTCGGTTTAGATTTTATGACCTTAGAGCTAAAAAGAAAAGAACAAATTTTAGATGCTGCCTTAAATGTCATTGTGAAGAATGGATATCATCAAAGTCGGATGGATGATATTGTCTCCACATCTGGACTTAGCAAAGGAGCTATCTATTGGTACTACAAATCAAAAAAAGATGTTTATTTGGATTTGGTAAATCACTGGGTTAACAGGTATAGTAATTCACTTATGGAGCTACCTCAAAAAGATACATCTTCAAGCAAACAATTAAAAAATATGTTTAATACCTTTTTTGAACAATTTGAAAATGACCCAGTAGTATTCAAGGCGCTGCTTGAGTTCTGGTCCCTCGCTGGTAGGGATGATGATTTTAATAAAAAGCTAGAAAAGGTAACCCATAATTTTATTCAATATTTAGAAACAATAATCCAAAAAGGTGTTAAATCTGGAGAATTAAAAAATGTAAATCCTAAAATTACTGCTATGTCTATCATGGTTGTCATTGAAGGGATATCATGGTTTACCCTATTTAAAAAGAATGGTGTCTCTGCAAAAGAGTACACCGATACCGTAAGTGAATTTATTTTATCTGGATTAATAAAAAAAACGTACTCATGAAAATAGAATCAAAGACAAATCTTTACCATACAGGAGGGATGTTTCTTCTGATTCCAATAACACAAACTGATATTTTTAGTCGAGAACAATTTACTGAGGAACAGAACGAAATTCAAAAGATGACACTTGATTTTGCCATGGAAAGAATTTATCCAAATGTTGATGCTATTGATAAATTGGATAGAGACCTCTGTCATAATCTATTAAAGGAAATGGGCGAGCTGGGACTTTTGGGTGTGGACGTGCCAGAAAAGTATGGTGGGATGGAGCTCGATAAAATCACTATGGCACTTGTAATTGAAAATCTCACTCGCGGGGGATCTGCTTCTTTAGGCACTATGATAAATGTTCAAACATCCATTGGGTCGTTGGGAATTGTTTGGTTTGGGACACCGGAACAAAAAGAAAAATATATTCCCAAGCTTGTCTCAGGTGAGTGGATAGCCGCCTACGGATTGACAGAGCCATCTGCAGGATCTGATGCTGTATCCGGAAAAACAAAAGCAGTGCTTTCTGAAGACGGAAGACACTATATCTTAAACGGAGAAAAATGCTTTATTAGTAATGGGAATTGGGCAGATGTTTATACAGTTTTAGCTCAGGTAGATGGTGATAAATTCACAGCCTTTATAGTGGATAAAGGTACGGAGGGGTTTGAGACTGGAGCAGAGGAAAGGAAAATGGGGATGAAAGGAAATTCGACAACCACATTGAAATTCACAGATGCAAAAATACCAGTTGAAAATCTACTTTATGAAGTTGGAAAGGGAGCTGCTATCGCTTTCAACGCATTAAATATTGGTAGATTTAAGCTTGCAGCTGCGTGTATTGGTGGAACTAAATCTGTAATCAATGAAACGTTGGATTATGCTAACAATCGTCATCAATTTGGACAATCCATTTCCAATTTTGATGCTATCAAGAGCAAAATTGCTGATATGACTATACTCACTTATACAGCTGACAGTATGATCTACCGCACCATCGGACTTATTCAAAATGCAATTGATAAATTGGACCCTTCTTTAGATGATTATTACATCAAAATGGGAAATGCTATGGAGAAATTCGCCATTGAAGCATCTATGACAAAAGTTTATGGAAGCGAGATAAGTGATCAAGTCATCGATCACGCCTTGCAAATTTTAGGAGGATATGGTTTTATAGAAGAATATGGAATTGCAAGAGCATATAGGGATGACAGAATCAATCGTATTTGGGAAGGTACCAATGAAATAAATCGTATGATTATCTCCGGATACATGATGAAAAAAATACTTATGGAAGAAATACCATTTAGAGAAGAGCTCCTTAATTCTGATTCTAGTTTGAATACAAAAATAATAGACTCAGATTCATTTTATAGCAGTGAAGCAATCGTTGTTGAATCAGCAAAACGTCTTGCCATGGAACTTTTACACGAATCCCTTTGTGAATTTGGTCAAGATTTGAAACATGAACAGATGCTCACAGAACTGATTGCGGATGTCTTGATTGATATTTTTACCACCGAGAGTACAGTGGTGAGAGTACACAATAATCAGGATTATGGAGCTCATTTCCATATCATGGATGCAATCGCAAAAGTCCAGACCGCTGAAATGTCAACTCGAGTCATATCAAAAGCATTTACTGGTTTTAATAGAATATTTAAAGGGGAAATTTCTGAAGAAATAAAAACTAAACTGAATAGTTTTCAAAAGAAAATGGAGTTATCTCTGGATATTATTAAATTAAAACGTCACATTGCTGAGTCTATTACAAACATTAATTCGTATCCATTTTAGGAGGAAATGATGAGTAAACAATCTGTGATAATTGATGGGGTTCGTTCTCCAATTGGAATGAAAAACGGAAATCTTATCGGAATGAGACCTGATGATATATCAGCTCAAGTTATTTCCGGATTAATGCGACGAAACTCATCTATATCTGATTCTGAGATTGAAGATTTGGTTCTAGGCTGTGCATTTCCTGAGGGACCACAAGGGATGCTGATGGGACGCTCTGTGGCCATATTAGCTGGACTCTCACTAACAACTGGAGGAAAAGTAGTGAACCGATTTTGCGGTTCCTCAATGGATGCCCTTCATCAGGTAAGCACTTCCATTGAGGCGGAAGATATGAATGTTGCTATTGCCGCAGGTGTAGAAGATATGTTCTCCGTTCCCATGGGAGGATTTGCTCCTGATTTTCATCCTAAATTAGCTGAACAAGAGTTTTATATTGGGATGGGCGAGACAGCAGAAAACTTGGCAAGTGACGGCTCAATTACTAGGGAAGAACAGGAAGAGTTTTCAATAGAATCTCATAACAAAGCACTAAAAGCACAGAGTGAAGGAAAATTCAAAAACGAGATCATTCCCATTGAATTGGATGACGGTACTACCATAGCAATTGATGAAGGACCCCGCAAGCCTGACCTAGAAAAAATCAAAAGCTTAGCCCCTGCGTTTATTGAGGATGGGACCGTAACCGCTGCTACTAGCAGTCCAATCTCTGTTGGTGCTTCTGCTCTTTTAATATCTAGTGAGAGCTATGCAAAGAAACATAATCTAAGTATCCGGGCAAAAATCATATCCCGTGCTATCGCTGGTGTAGATTGGAAAAAAATGGGCATCGGCCCTATCCCTGCATCTGAAAAAGCATTAAAAAAAGCAGGACTTTCTTTTGATGAGCTGGATGCCATAGAATTGAACGAAGCCTTTTCCGCTCAATCACTTTTTGTAATCAGAGAGGGAGGATTTCCTGTAAAAAAAATAAATTTAAATGGAGGTGCTATCGCTCTTGGTCATCCTTTGGGGTGCTCAGGAGCGAGAATTCTAACAACCTTGATAAATGTTTTAGATCAAATAGATGGGAAATATGGATTGGCGACTATGTGTATAGGCACAGGACAGGGAATTGCAACTGTTATTGAAAGGGTATGAATCTGAGAATTAAAGAACCATTTAGTGCTATCAGTCATGCATTGGGTGCTATATTATCAATCATTGCATTGACTTTGCTCATTCAAGAATCGATAAATCCAATAAAGCCCTGGCACATTGTATCATTCACAATTTTTGGTACAGGTATGTTTTTATTATATACTGCGAGCACTCTTTATCACTGGCTTCCAGTGTCAACTAATATCGAAAATAAATTAAGAAATTTAGATCATGTTATGATCCATATACTTATCGCTTCTACATATACTCCAATCTGTCTCATTCCATTGAGAGGTGTCTGGGGATGGAGCATGTTTGGCATTGTTTGGACTTTAGCCATCTTTGGCATTTTATTAAAACTATTTTGGAAATCACTACCAAATTGGTTTTCCACTACATTTTATATTTTTTTGGGATGGTTATCAATTATTGCAATTTATCCAATGATGATGACCCTCCAACTAGGAGCTATAATCTGGATTTTTATCGGCGGATTCTTTTATACCTTGGGCGCAATTATTCATGGAATAAATAAACCGAATCCAATACCAAAAATTTTAGGTGCTCACGAGATCTTTCATGTATTTGTTATTTTAGGAAGTTTCTCCCATTTCATGTGCATGTACAATTATATAACTATATTCAACTGATTTAGAACAAGACTATGACCAAGAATATTGAAAAAGCAGCTGTCTTGGGAGCCGGAGTCATGGGTGCCCAATTGGCAGGACATTTTGCCAATGCGGGGATTCCCACACTTTTGTTTGATATAAATTTAGAGCTTTCAGAACGGGGAATTGAAAATCTTAAGAAGCTGAAACCTTCTCCCCTGTTCAAACCAAAAAATTCAGATCTTATCACTCCCTGTTCTTATGAAAAACATATTGAATTACTTTCTAATGTAGACTGGGTGCTGGAAGCCGTTGCGGAAAAACTAGATATAAAACACAAGGTCTATGGCTCCATCAGCCCTCATATTAAAAACGATACTATCTTAAGTTCAAACACATCAGGGATTCCCTTAAATGATCTTATTAATGGGCTCCCTGATTCTCTTCATCCACGGTTCATGATAACCCATTTTTTCAATCCACCTAGGTACATGAGATTACTTGAACTGGTGAAAGGCGAAAAAACTGATGATAACACATATAATAGTATTGCAACATTTGGTGAATCTACTCTAGGAAAAGGGATTGTTCACGCTAAAGACACACCAAACTTTATCGCCAACAGAATTGGGGTTTATGGAATGTTGTTATCTATACGACAAGCTGTTAAAATGAATATATCGGTAGAAAGTGTGGATAAACTCACTGGAACGGTTGTTGGAAGGCAGAAAAGTGCAACATTTCGAACAGCAGATCTTGTGGGGTTGGATACTCTTTCCCATGTAGCACGAACAAGCTATGACCGTGGTGAGCTTGATGAAGAACGTGATATGTTTATTATACCGGACATATTAAAAACCTTAATAGAATCGGACCGACTTGGTGCTAAATCCAAAGCAGGGTTTTATAAAAAAGAGGATGGAGAAATACTATCTTTGGACCTTAATTCGGGTAAATATAAAAAACAGGTCAAAGAAAGATTTGACGGATTCCGGTTAGCAAAAGATCATCAAAAACCAGTGGATAAAATAAGAGCTCTAGCATACAGTGATGATAAAGCAGGAAAATATTTTTGGGAAATTCTTTCAAAAACCCTTATCTATTCAGCTAACCGTGTTCCAGAGATTTCTGATGATATCCTTAATGTGGATAATGCTATGAAATGGGGATTTGGATGGTCAATGGGACCATTTGAAACTTGGGACAGTATTGGGCTGTCAAGATCTGTTAAACGTATGATTAGTGAAGGTAAGAAACCTCCCAAGTGGGTAATTGATCTATCCCATAAAAATGATGCATCATTTTACAAAATTAAAAATGAAAGTTTATCCTATTTTAATTTTGCATCTGCTAATTTTGAAAAAAAAACCATTTCTAAAAAATCAGTCAACCTCAATCTTAAAAAATCATCGGGGAATTTAGTAAAAAGACATTGGAGCGCAAGTTTAATTGATATTGGAGATAACGTTTTAAATCTTGAATTTCATTCCGTTTTGCAACCGTCACTTAATCCTTTGGATGGATCTATGCTTGAAATGATCAATGATGGATTGGATATGCTGGAAGCCGGAAAATACAAAGCTATGGTCATGGGCCATCAAGGTGAAAATTTTTGCGCTGGAGCAAATATTGCAGGCATACTACAATTTTGTGAAAACAAAGATTGGAATGGACTTGAGAAAAACGTAAAAATTTTTCAAGACCTAACCCAAAAAATACGATTTTCAAAAGCACCGGTTGTTGCTGCACCCTTTCATCTGTCTTTGGGAGGAGGGTTTGAGTTTATTGCACCTGCAGCAAAACGGGTTTCTGCTGCAGAATTATATATTGGTGCAGTCGAGGTCGGTATAGGTCTAATCCCGGGTGCCGGAGGTAATTTACGATTGATCCTTAATATGATGGAAAACGCAGGAAAAACTGGGAGATTAAATGTATTTCCCCTTGTGCAAAAAGCTTTTGAGACCATCGGATTTGCCAAAATAGCTACAAGCGCTGAAGAAGCTAAACATTTGGGATATTTATTGAGTTCTGATGTTGTTGTGATGAATTTAGAACATTTATTGTGGAACGCAAAAAAAACTGCTCTTGAATTAACTGAGAACTATTCACCCCCTAAATATAGAGATAATTTAAAACTACCTGGTTTGGGAGGAAGGACTGCAATGAAAACTGCATTAAAAGGATTCAAAATTCAGGGTAAAATTTCTGACCATGATGAACTGATTGGACAGAAACTAGCATATGTCATTACGGGAGGAGATAAAGCAGGACTTACTAAAACCGTAGATGAACAATATCTATTGGATATAGAGAGGGAAGCATTTGTCTCTTTAGCGGGAGAAAAACTCTCTCAGGATAGAATCAAATTCATGCTCAAAAAAGGGAAACCTCTACGAAACTGATTCCTTATCCTTTTTGATAAAAAAGGATTAATTTGAGCTTAAGATCATTTCTAATGAAATTAAATTAGTATTTACTTAGAGGGAATTCTTTTTAAATTTTTTTCCTGAAATAGTTTTTCCTCAAGTCCAATATCTACTTTAATATTTGAAAATGTTACTTCTGTGCTGTGTTTTTTCTGTACATCTTCTACAAAAACACTTATTAACACAAAATACTCTTTCAATAATTCTAATGAAAATATTTTTTTCTTTTGAAGTTCACCCCGTTTGTCAAATGAATTCTCCTTTACGACATACAAACCATCGATGGCAATCCATGAAATATGTTTTGAATAGGATGAACCCGCTTCTTATTTAGGGATGATCTCTAAAACATAACAATTTACTCCGTTCATCTCTTCATCATCTAATCTACTATATTCGTTTTCATCTAAATCGCGATTAGAAAGGTCTTCATAGCTTAAATCTGAGCCCATGAACGAATCCCCTTTTTTCTTAGTGGAGATTCTCCGAACCTTTTTAAAAGCCGGTAGCCACATACGCATTTCATCATCTTTTCCCTCATGCTCAATTTTTAAAAATGCCACACCTTTGTCATCTTTCGGTTCCATAAACCAAGTAATCTGTTTTTTATTGCCATCAACAGATTTTGATACCATTGCATTGGTTCTGGTCTTCCCTTTTGAGTTAGTCAAAACCATCTGCGTCCTATTAGACATATCCTTTGGGGAAGGCTTTTCATCCATCATCTTGGCTATTTCATATCCAGATTGTGAAAACAGAACAACATTTAATGATAAAATAAAAAATAATTTCATTTTTCCACCTTTTATTTATTATAAAAATATTTATGAAAGATTATCTTCATAATCACTTTATTAAATCAATTTTTTTTCTAGCAATCTCTTCTTTAATAATTCCGCTAAAGCAGAGAGTACAGTTAACGTCCCCAATGATGTGGAAACCATAGCGAAGATCATGAGACCTCCGATGTATTGAATTGGTAAAAATGATGAAAATAATAAGGCCCCAAATCCCATGTTGGATGCGGCATCAAGTATAATCGGATATCCCACATCGTCAACAACTTCTCTGCTAAGTTTTTCCTCACTCACAGTACGAGATAACCGTCTGAACTGAGCAATATAGTGAATTGCAAAATCCACCCCCACACCAATAATGATAGATGAAAGAATTGCTGTTACGTGAGAGAGTTCAATTCCAAAATATCCCATAAATCCGAAGTTAATGAGAACAGCAGAGGATAAAGGTATTACAGCCAAAATTCCCCATAATAACTTTCTAAAAAATATTGATGCGATAATTCCTATGATGATCAAAGAAAATATGATGCTTACAATGGTTGAGCTAATGAGCAAATTGATTAGGTCTCTTGTTATGACTATCATTCCAGTGAAATCAACTTTCAACTCATTATTAAAAAAGTTATCTATATAACTTTGACTTGATTCAACAATCTCAAATGTTTCTGTCGTTGATAAATTTGTGCTGAATGCGGTTACAAGCCCAACTGAATAATCATAATCTACCATTGAAGAAAAATCATCCGTAGAAGCGGACATGGAATACATTGTAAATAAATTATTAACCTTATCCTTTGTGTCAGGTATTGTTTCATACTTTGGGTCATCATCCATAATGGTTCTTTGCATTTGTTCAACAACATTGGCGATCGAATAACTGGTTCTCACTTTCGGAAACTTTTCAAGTTTGTCCTGTAAATTAATCATATTATTGAGTGTTTCAGGTTCTTTCATATCACCTTCAACTCGGACACGAATATCGACCGTTCCATTCATTTTTTCACCAAGAAATTCCATACTGTTTCTTAATTCCGTTCCCTCCTTAAAAAATTTCATCATATCTACATCTATAGATACCTTTAATAAACCAGACAATCCAATTACAACAATTAAGAGTCCTGTAGAAAAAACGTATTTTGGATGTGTCAGAACAATTTTTCCTAATTTATCTATTGTCTTCTCAAATGCACTTTCAGTGATAATTGCTTTTGAATTGGGGTCCCATTGTTTTAGACTTATCAAAGATGGTAATAATGTAGAACTCAATATCCACGCCCATAAAATTCCTGCGCTGATTGTAACTCCATATCCGACTAATGGTTCCAAAGGAGATGTGGTCATAACTGAAAACGCTGCAACGGTGGTGATGCTGGTCAAAAAAATGGGAACAAGAAGTGAATTCATTGTAGATGCCACTGCTTTTTTTGTGTTCTTGAATATCCTAAATTCTTTAAAAAATTTTGTTATTACATGGACACCATCCGAATTCGCAATAGTTAGCAAAATGATAGGCATGGAGGTATTCGCCAGTGTGAACAAGAATTTACCTGACCCCGTCAAGCGTAACATCCAGCCCATAAAACCCATCATTGCCACCAAAGATAATATGATCACTACAATAACCAATCCAACCGCTGCTACACTTCGCAAATTCAGTAATAATATGATGACCATAATCATCATTCCTACAAGCATAAGCCCTTTGACATCATCGCGTATCATGGGTGGCATAATTCCAGTGAAATAAGCTTGTCCACCATAGTGGATATCATAATCTTGTAAAATGGTATCAGTGATTGATTTTATTTCAGAGACAAATCTTACAAGTTCAATGCTGTCAAATGGCTGCACGATTGCAATCAAATAATCTCCTTTATTTGTCACCAGTTGTTTTTTGACCCTTTCATTCTTATTCAAGTATATCATAATATTATCTATTTCATCTTGGGTTATATCTCGATATAATTGCAAATCATCAATCATAT
>CAZNQF010000069.1:6655-9970 GCA_964575125.1 uncultured bacterium | reverse complement strand
AGATGATGGAAAGCAGAAAAGATCAAATAGCAAATGAACTACGGTTGGAGGGATTTGATAGAAAAAAAGCAGAGGTACAGGTTAGCTCAGCCATAGATTTGATAATTTATTTTGCTGGATGGGCTGATAAATTTCAACAAGTATTTAGCCGAGTGAATCCAGTTGCACAACCATTCTTTAATTTTAGTGTTCCTGAACCTAGCGGAGTTGTTTCTGCAATATGTTCAGATAAAACCCCTCTCAGGAGTGCTGCGGCTGTTTTATGTCCCGCTATTCTTACGGGTAATGCTATCGTATTACTTTACTCACAAAAAAAACCGCTAACTGCATTAACATTTGCAGAAATAATTCATACATCTGATGTTCCTCCTGGGGTTGTAAATATATTAACGGGATTACAAGAGGAATTACTCGTTCAATTTGCATCCCATATGGATGTGAACGCTATCATATATTGTGGGAACAAAAAAAAACATATCAAGATAGTACAGCAGAACTCATCCCTAAATATTAAACGTTGTATAATATTAAATGATAAAGATTTGGATAATGTTAAGAAGGATGGTCCTTTTTCTATCGCTAGAACAATTGAAATAAAAACCACCTGGCACCCAGTAGGAGTATAATTTTTAATGGTTAAAAAGGGTGACACTCTAACGCTCGATATTGATTCTCTTGCCTATGGCGGAAGAGGTGTCGCTCGTAAAGAAGATTATGTGATTTTTGTTGATAAGGGTTTACCTGGGCAAACTGTGAATGTCTTTCTTTATAAAAAGAAAAAAGGATACGGAGAGGCCCGAATTCTTGACATTGTTAAAGAATCAAAATATGTTGCTGACCCCCCCTGTGAACATTTTTCGTTTTGTGGAGGATGTTCGTTACAGCATCTGAATTATACAGAACAGTTGAATCAAAAAAAAAATCAGGTCGAGGATATTTTTTCCCGTCAAGCGGGCATAAAAAATTTTCATATTAGTAATTTAATATCTGCAGATTCTATATATAATTATAGAAATAAAATGGAATTCACATTTTCTAGTAGACGATGGAAACTTCCTAAAGAGAGACCGGGTTTACCAACTGATTTTGCGCTTGGGCTTCATGTCCCAAGAAGGTGGGATAAAATTTTAGATATAAGCTCGTGCCACATTCAACATCCTCTAGGAAATGAGATTCTTCAGTTTATTAAACATGAAGCTAAGAAACTTAATTTAAAACCTTATGACCAAAAATTGCACAATGGATTTCTTAGACATTTGGTACTTCGCTTTGGGGTTAACACTAAACAAGTTATGGTGAACTTTGTTACTTCATATGAAAATTTGGAATTATTAAATCCCCTAGCAAATCGTTTAGCAGAAAGTTTCCCTGATGTAACATCAATTATTAATAATGTTAACAGGCGTAAAGGAGATTCAGCTTATGGTGAATGGGAGAAAATTTTACATGGCCCTCCATTTATAGAGGAGAAGATTGGAGATTTAACCTTTGAGATTTCTTCCAATTCTTTTTTTCAAACAAACACGCACCAAGCCGAAAAATTGTATTCAGAAATTCTTGAACAGGCAAACCTAACTGGAAAAGAAACTGTTTTTGATATGTACTGTGGGACCGGAACCATTGCGCTGTATTTGGCTAAATTTTCAAAAGAGGTTTTTGGATTTGAAACTGTTAGCAGCTCTGTAGAGGATGCACTGCGAAATTCAGTTAGAAACGGATTAGGCAATACAAAATTTTTTAAAACAAATTTAGAGAAAATAGTTCCCTATGATTCTCTGCCGGTTCCCGATGTAATTGTTGTAGATCCTCCTAGAGCAGGATTAATAGGGAATGCAATAAGGTCAATTATTTCCTTTGGTGCAAAAAAAATTATTTATGTATCATGTAATCCCACAACCCAAGCAAGAGATACAATAGTTTTTGAACAAAATGGATACAAATTAAGATATATGTCTTTGGTGGATATGTTTCCTCACACGCCTCATATCGAAACTATTGGAATTTTTGAACCTAGTGATTAGCTAATCTTATTCTATTTAATTTATTTAAAAAAACAGTTAATTTTGGGTTTGGTTTTTGTGCATAGGAACAACATTCTAGCTTAAATCATAGTATAAAAAGAAAAATAAAATATAAATGGAACCCCTAGCCAAAAAATATTCACCCGAATCTATTGAAAATCATTGGTATAACTATTGGATGGAGAGTGGATATTTTAAAGCAAATCCTGATTCTGAAAAACCACCATACACGATTGTGATTCCACCGCCCAATGTAACCGGAATTTTGACCATGGGCCATGTTTTAAATAATACAATTCAGGATGTGCTAGTTAGAAAAGCACGAATGGAAGGATTTGAAGCGTGTTGGATTCCCGGAACAGACCATGCATCTATCGCAACCGAAACAAAGGTTATGAAAATGTTAGAAGAAAAAGGAATTGATAAAGGCTCTCTCTCTCGGGAAGAGTTTTTGGATCACTCCTGGAAGTGGAAAGAAAAATATGGTGGAATTATTATTCAGCAGTTAAAGAAATTGGGTTGTTCCTGTGACTGGGATCGTGAAAAGTTTACGATGGATGAGGGCTACTCGAGTGCAGTGATAAATTCATTTATAAAGCTCTATGATAAGGGATTGATTTATCGTGGACATCGACTTGTAAACTGGTGTCCTGTCTCACAATCTGCTAT
Source organism: uncultured bacterium (assembly GCA_964575125.1). Classification (GTDB taxonomy): domain Bacteria; phylum Fidelibacterota; class Marinisomatia; order Marinisomatales; family AB-629-J13; genus AB-629-J13. The sequence goes on along the minus strand of CAZNQF010000069.1, from coordinate 7,280 downwards.
AAGTGATGAAGAAGTAAACCATAAAGAAGTTGAGGGATGTTTATGGATAATTCGTTATCCATTTCATGAAGATGACGGTGCCTTGGAAGTAGCAACCACCCGACCGGAAACCATGCTGGGAGATATGGCGGTAGCAGTTCATCCTGATGATAAGCGATTTAAAAATTATATTGGGATGAAGATTAAGCTTCCGCTGACGAAGAAAATAATCCCTATTATCGGGGATAGTTTTGTTGATCCTGATTTTGGAACGGGGTGTTTGAAGGTAACTCCGGCTCACGATCCAAACGATTATGAAATGGGTAAACGGCACAACCTAGAAATAATTAATATTATGAACCCGGATGCAACATTAAATGAGAGTGTCCCCGGACCATACAAAGGGCTCTCTCGTATAGACGCACGAAAAAAAATTATTAATGATTTGAAAAAAAGTGGGCTATTAGTGCAAGAGAAATCGTATACACATAGTGTAGGATTTTCTGAACGTGGTGGAGTCCCAATTGAATATTATTTATCAGAGCAGTGGTACTTGAAAATGGGCTCAATGGCCCAACCTGCATTAAAAGCGGTTAAAGATGGTGAAATAAATATGTGTGATGTACCAAATATTGTAGTAATAATA
>CAZNQF010000069.1:0-6645 GCA_964575125.1 uncultured bacterium | reverse complement strand
ATGGTGAAATAAATTTTCACCCCGAACACTGGGTAAAGACCTATAACCATTGGATGAAAAACATTAAAGATTGGTGCATCAGTAGACAGTTGTGGTGGGGACATAGAATTCCTGCGTGGTACAAAAAAGGAGAAGATAAATCATTAAAAGAAAATATTCATGTATCAATAGGGGGACCAGAGGACCCAGAAAATTGGGAACAGGATGAAGATGTCATGGATACATGGGCAAGCTCATGGTTATGGCCATTTGGTGTTCATGACTGGCCCAAAAAATCAAAAGATCTAGATAGATTTTATCCCACCAATTCATTAGTGACCGGACCAGATATAATTTTCTTTTGGGTAGCAAGGATGATTATGGCAGGATATGAATTTAGGGGAGATATCCCGTTCAAAGATGTCTATTTTACGAGTATTCTAAGAGATGAAACAGGGAGAAAACTAAGTAAATCTTTAGGTAACTCTCCTGACCCACTAAACTTGATAGCTGAGTACGGTGCGGATGCGATCCGCTTCAGTATCCTTCTTATTTCACCTCAGGGAATGGATGTTTTATTTTCAGCAGAGCGAATGGATCTGGGTAGAAATTTCATGAATAAATTATGGAACGCTGCCCGGTTTGTTAAAATGAATATTACTGATCTTTCTTCGCTAAAGAACTTAGATGAACTCGAAACAAAATTTCAGTTACCTGAAAAATGGATTATCAGCAGGCTGAACAACACAATTAACAACGTCAATATTCGACTAGACAAGTTTCAGTTTAATGAAGCAATTAAATTAATATATGATTTTACGTGGAACGATTATTGTGATTGGATGATTGAAATATCAAAAATACATTTTTATGGTGAAGACCAACAAAGAAAACAGATTCTTCAATCTGTGTCTGTGTACGTACTTAAAAAAACATTATGCCTGCTTCATCCGGTTGCGCCATTTATTACCGAGGAACTATGGCATCACTTTAAGATTAAAGAAGATAATGATATTATTTTAAGCCAGTGGCCAAGATGTAACTCAAAAAAGATTGATAATAATTCGGAAGATGCTATGCGAATTTTACAAGATGTTATTACAGCTGTACGCTCTATTCGGAGCAGAATGGGAGTCCCGCCAGCAAAAAAATCAGACCTTTTTATTAGGACAAAAAAAGGAGGTTTATTGGAAGAATATAAAAATATTATACAGATTTTAGGACGGATAGACAATATAACTATTGATACAGATATCAAGAAGCCGGAGCATTCAGCGACATCTGTTGTAGGTGAAATAGAAATATATATTCCCCTAAAAGAGTTGATAGATTTTGACTTAGAAAAAAGTCGTTTACTAAAAAGAAAATCAGAACTAGAGAGTCACCATAAATCTGCTGAAAAAACACTGAAAAATAATAATTTTCTTAAAAACGCACCGGACTCAGTTATTGAAACAAAAACGAAAAAATTAAATGAAATGAGAATTGAATTAGATAAACTTATATCAAACCTGGAGATGTTAAATTGAAAAAATTTATTATATCATTAATGTTATTCGGTTTTATTAGTGGACAAAGTATGAACGCTTATCTAACATTATATAAAAATGGATATACTTTAGTAAAGCAACCTGTAAATTGGAATATTCCAGCAGGAGATAGTCAAATCACTTATTCCCTAATCCCAAATCAATTGTACCCGGAAACCCCTTTTTTATCTCTAATGTCAAATACAGAGATTATATTTCAACGATTAAATAAAAAATTATTTTTCAGCGATTCGTTTTACAGAACCCGCTTAGGGAGTGTAGTTGAAGCATATTATGATAATGGAAAATCAGTTTACGGTCAATTATTGGAATACAATAGTAAATCAGTTACGGTTCAAAGTAAATCATGGTTAAAGACCATCCCTAGAGAAGAGCTAACCATGATTTCAATTAAAGAAAAAATAGTTCAACCGCAGTTTAGACCTAAACTAGAGTGGGATATAAATGCACACCACTCTGATTTTATTAATGGGAATTTAATGTATATGTCAGGGGGGATTGATTGGAAGGCAGTTTATCGACTTATTACAAAATCTAATGAAAGTTCCGCGACTCTTTTTTCGGAAGCTCATATTACCAATGAAACTGATTTAAATTTTGAGGAAGCTCATTTAAAATTGGTGGAAGGAGATTTACACAAATCGTCTAAGGCTCAACCAATGCAATTTGGACCCAAACTAATGAGTTCAAAAAGAGAAGAAACTTCGACCCAAAAAAACATGGAAGAATCACCACTAGGTGACTATTATGAATATATAATTAAAAACAAAGTTTCGCTTATGTCCGGGGAAACAGTAACCCTTCCCCTGTACACGGCCAGAGAGATTTTTTTTAATAAAACATACATATTCCAAAATAGAGAGCGACAGAAAAAGGAAGAGCCCTTAACGGTTGAGCTAGAGATATCAAATTTAAAAGATAATAATCTGTTTATTCCCTTGCCTGCGGGGAAAGTAGAAATCTATATAGAAGCATTAGATGGTAATATTGAATTCATTGGTGAGGATAATATCAGTCAGGTTCCAAAAGGAGAAAATGCAAAGTTAATTGCGGGGAGAGCTTTTGATGTAATTGGAAAAAGAAAAGTATTAAATTATGATAGACAAAGAAAAAGCGAAGAGGCATCCATAGAAGTTGAAATTCAAAATAAAAAAATGAAATCAGTTAAAGTAAAAATAATTGAACATATAACAGGAGATTGGGTCATAAAGGATGTAAACAAACAATTTATAAAAGAAGATGCTACCACCATTTACTTTCCCCTAACAATCGAAGCCGAAAGCTCAGAAAAAGTCTTGTACACATATAAAAAAGAATGGGACTAACTTTGTTTATTAAACAAATAAAAGAGGGAAAATAAATTTATTAAGAAGTGTGACTGAATGAGTTTAAATCTGTCATCTTCATTAACTTATATTAAGGGTCTGGGGCCGATAAGAACTCAGGCTTTGGAAGATTTAGGTATCAAAACAGTTGGTGATTTGCTACATTATTTTCCAAGAAAGCATTTAGATCGTACAACTGTTAATTCAATTCGCACAATTGAAAAAGATTCATATAGTACTGTGGTAGGTACAATTCAGAATTGTTTCACTAGAAAAATGGGAAGAAAATCTATTTTTGAAGCAGTTTTATATGATGGGACTGGTCAAATTTCACTAGTTTGGTTTCATGCAGCTCAGATAGTAAAAAAAATGATCGCGAGAGGAGACAAATTAGCAGTTACCGGTAAAGTAGGATTTTATAAAGGGTATCAAATCATTCATCCAGAATGGGACAAACTTTCTAAAGATGAAGATCCAATAAATACTCAGGCTATTATTCCTATTTATCCTCTTAATCAAAACTTAAAAGATTCGGGGATTGAACATCGAAGATTAAGAAAAGTTATTTCAACTATTTTACATTCACTGGAAAAAATTCAGGACCATTTCCCCAATTGGATGGCTAAAAAATACAAACTTTTCCCATTAGCTGACTCACTAAATGAGATTCATTTTCCATCAGATAAAACAGGATTGAATTCGTCCATTAATCGGTTAAAATTTGATGAACATTTTTTTTTGCAACTTTTAATGCGAATGAAAAAATCGTCATTTGAGGCAAATGTAACTCAACCCCTAGGAACCATTGGTGATAATGTTAGATCGGTAAAAGACAATCTCCCGTTTAATCTAACCAGAGCACAGAAAAGGGTTATCAAAGAAATAATTAATGATTTGAATAGAACTACTGCAATGAACAGATTGCTACAAGGAGATGTAGGCTCAGGTAAGACAGTGATAGCGATAATTGCAGCTGCCGTTTCTTCAGACAGTGGTATGCAGTGTGCGGTCTTGGCCCCAACAGAGATCCTTGCTACTCAGCACTTTGAATCTTTTAAAAAATTGACAAATAAATCCTCTTTGAGCTGTGAATTGCTTATTGGTAAAACACAAGAAAGCAAAAAGAAAATTATACTAGAAAAATTAAAAGAAAATAAAATAAATATCCTGATTGGGACACATGCTCTAATTCAAAAAGGAGTAGTATTTAATTCGCTTGGGCTTGTAATTATTGATGAACAACATCGATTTGGAGTTGACCAGAGATCAAAGCTTATATCAAAAGGACAAAACCCACATTTTTTGGCAATGACGGCGACACCTATTCCTAGGACACTTGCAATTACATATCATGGCGATATGGAGTGCTCAATTTTAGATGAAATGCCGAAAAATAGAAAGTCTGTAATTACGCGGGTTGTTCAGCCAGAATCTCTGGATAAAGTATTTACATATATGAAAGCTGAAATGGATTCAGGGAAACAATGTATGATCGTATATCCATTGGTTGAAGAAACAGAAAAATCAGATCTAAAGGCTGCTGAGGAAGCATTCTCTGATTTATCTGAAGGCAAATTTTTAAAATATAAGCTTGGGCTTTTGCATGGACGAATGAAAAAAGAAGAAAAAAATAAAGTGATGAATAAATTTTCAAAAAATAAAATCCAGTTATTAATTGCAACAACAGTTATAGAGGTTGGCATTGACATCCCTAACGCAACGGTAATCGTTATAGATCATGCCGATCGATTTGGATTAACCCAACTCCACCAGTTAAGAGGACGTGTTGGGAGAGGAATAGAAAAAAGTGTTTGTGTTTTAGTGCAAAGAAAATTCAGTAACTCATCATTGAAACGATTAAAGATTTTAGAAGAAACTCTGAATGGATTTAAAATAGCTGATGAAGACCTTTTATTAAGAGGTCCCGGGGCTTTCTTCTCATCAAAACAAAGTGGATTTTTGAAATATAAAATAGCTGATCTGGTGAGGGATAAGGATATTATCAAGGTGGCCAGAAAGGCTGCGTTTGAACTAATAGATAAGGACCCACATCTGAGGAACCCGGAACATGTTAAAATCCGAGATAAGTTTATTTTAGAATATAGATCTCTACTTCAAGATATTAAAATAAACTGATTATATTGTATTTTACTCATGACGAAGCGATTCTACTGGGTCCATTGTTGCGGCTTTCCATGCGGGATAGCTACCAAATCCTATACCAATTGTAGAACAGACAGCCAGCCCGATTATTGTCCAATCTAGAGGAATAACAGCAGGAATATTAAATAGTATAGAAACTAGATTTCCTCCAGAGCTTCCAAGGACAATCCCGGCTATGCCCCCTGTTTGACATAGAAACACTGCCTCAGATAAAAACTGTACGAGAATGTCTTTTCGACTAGCACCAATTGCTTTTCTAATACCAATCTCTTTTATGCGTTCGGTCACAGAAACCAGCATAATATTCATTATTCCAATTCCCGCTACCATAAGAGCAATGATGCTCACAGCAAAGGCAAACATTTTTACTCCTGATGTGAATGAGGCAAATGTCTTAAGCATTTCGTCATTTGACACAATCTCAAAATCATTTTCCTTTTCTGGAGGAACTTTTCGAAGCATTCTCATTAATCCTATTATTTCATTACGTGTTTTATTGTAGAGATTACTTGAGGGGGCCTCTACTGTAATTGATAAAGTTGTCCGTGGATGTAAAAAATATTGGAGGTGTGTAGTAATAGGAATAACAACATAGTTATCCTTACTTTCTCCAAATGCTTTTCCTTTGCGCTCCGTGAGCCCCACCACTTGAAAATTAATCCCATCAATTGATATAGTTTTATTTAAGGGGTCTTCAAATGGAAATAATTGGTCCACTACATCACCACCTATAAGGGCAACTCGTTTTTTTAGATGAATATCCTCAGGAGTAATATTGCGTCCATCTTCTATATAAGTATTGTATACTCTAACCGTACCCTCATCTCCTGCATATATCTCAGGGAAATTTTTTGCCTGTTTGTCTCTATATTTCACAGGCTTTCCAAATGCACCTTCAAATACACTTAAAAGGACGGGAAGTTTTGCAAGGTTTTTTAGTTTTTTATATTGTTCAAGTGTGATATGTTGACGGTTATGATATTTTCGCCATGAGCCGTGGCCCCCCATATGCATTGATGGATATTTTTGAATAGAGAAGGTGTTGGTTCCAAACACATTCAGTCCAGATTGTATGCTCGACTCCATTGTTCGTATTGCTGTCATTACCCCTATAACAGAAAATACTCCAATAGATATACCAAGTAGAGTAAGAATAGAGCGCAATTTGTTTTGTTGTATGGAATCCAGTGCCATAAAAATACTCTCTTTAAAAATATTTTTGTAGCTTCGCCCAGTTCTCATTTTACTCATGGCGTAGAGCCTCAATAGGGTCCATGCGTGCGGCCTGATATGATGGAACCAATCCTGAGAGAACACCCACAGCTATACTCATAACTATAGATATGAGGGCAAGCCATATGGGTAAGGTTGAGGGAAAGAAATTTTGTACAAAAATGCTCGCTCCATATGCTAGGATAAGTCCTGTTCCGCCACCAATGATACAAATAGTTATAGATTCCATGAGAAATTGGGTAAGAATCATTTTACTTGTCGCTCCAAGAGCTTTTCTAACTCCAATCTCTTTTGTTCGTTCCTTTACAGATACAAACATAATATTCATAATCCCAATCCCTCCTACAACCAGAGATAAAATTGTTATATACAAACCTGTTCACCCAATCGCAAGC
>CAZNQF010000068.1:8471-10126 GCA_964575125.1 uncultured bacterium | reverse complement strand
TCTCTGGTGAAATAATAAATAGGACAAGAGACCTGAGAAGCGAAGCAGGAGGATTAGACCAATTTTATGACTCAGAAATATTTCGTTTTCATTATACATTAACCGGAGTTCACGGTGTAGATGAAACAGATTTAAATAATAATTCTACTCCGGACTATATTGATTCTATGGCTGAGACATTTGTTTTTGTTTATGACCAACTTGTAAATGAAATGGGATATTTTAGACCACCTAGTGATGGATGGCTACCTGAAAGCTATGACAATGGAGGTAGCTATCATTATGATATTTATATTCGGAGGCTATCTTCATCATACTATGGCTATGTGCAATCAGAATATATGGCACAAAACACAGGAGATAATGAATTCTCATCAAATATTATCGAACAAAATGCGGTAACAAGCTATATGGCAATGAGAAATAATTATAATGGTTTTCCAAACAGTGAAATTGAGAACATTCAAGTTACTTCTGCACATGAATTTTTTCATGCCATCCAATATGGATATGATGGATATGAAAAACCGTGGATGCTTGAGGCAACAGCAGTATGGATGGAAGAAGAAATATATGATGATATAAATGACTGTTATCAATATATGTATAATTGGTTTAATTCCCCGGAATTATCGCTTGATAAGGTTGGCGGAACTCACTGGTATGGCTCATGGATATATTTTCAATATATTGATGAGCATTTAGGTGGACCAATTACAATTAAACAAATATTTGATGAATCGGTGAACTCTAATAGCCAAAATAATGATTTCAGTCACAGAGCTATCGATGACGCCCTTTCTCCAATTGGTTCTTCTTTTGAAGAAGCACTAAAAGGAATGTCAATTGCAAATATAGTTATGTCGTCAGTTCCAGGACAATCTTATGATGATTATACCTATGAAGAGGCAGATGACTTTCCTGTTGATGGTCCCAATGTTTATGGAACAATAAATTATTCTTCTGAAGAACCAGATTCTATAGAAAGTACATCATTAAATAATTTTGCGAGTCAATATATAAAGATATCAGCTGAAGAGCCCATCCTAATTACTTTAGAGTCTTATGGACAGCCAAATAAACAGTTTTCTCTTCATGGGGTGGTTAACTATTCGAATCAAGAATATTCAGTTGTATCATCGTTAGACTCCATATTTATTTACGACTCAATAGATGAATCAGATGAAATTTATGCTATCGTAGTGAGTCATGGAGAAATAGGTAGTACGAACTTTGACTATGTACTAAAGGTTGAACCTGCAAATACACCCCCAGAGCCTTTCACTATTGAAGAACCGTCCTATAACAGCCGTATTTCCATTACTAATCCAAATTTTAGATGGTCAAGGTCAGAAGATAATAACGTAATGGATAGTGTGCTCTATGTATTAGAGTTAGGAAGAAATATGGAGCACCTAGAGCCTATTTATATCGGTCCAGATACATCCTTCACACCTAACAATCAATTAACTGAAAATATTATATATTATTGGAAGGTTTATGCATATGACCTCGGAGAGAATAGAACATACAATTCAAATGGATTGCACCGATTTTTAATTAGAAACTCCAACCCTGAAAATGATATTTTAATTACCTCTGTCTATCCCAATCCATTTCCAATGACAAGTCTTAATTGCATATTAAAACTTTTT
>CAZNQF010000068.1:0-8461 GCA_964575125.1 uncultured bacterium | reverse complement strand
TCCATCAAATAGCCCCGCAATCAATTCAATTAGGTTTTCTATTTTTCTTGAAGTTGAGGAGAATATAAAAGTGTCTGTTACCGATATTCTTGGTAGAAAGGTAGCACATATCTATGAAGGTATACTCATGTCAGGTTTTTATGACCACATGGCATGGAATGGGAAAAATATGCTAGGTAATCTTGCGCCCTCAGGAATTTATTATTTTACAATTGAAACAGGTAGGGATATAAAAAATCACAAAATCACTTTAATTCGTTAGATCTCAAGATATATGTAATTTACCTTCGGTATCCATTTTCTGCAGTTCTTCAAAACCACCTATTGATATTCCATCAACCACTATTTGAGGAACGGTGCTCCCACCTGTTTTCCTGAAAAGTTCTTCCCTATCCATATCAATTTCTTCAAGATTTATCTCCTCATAATCAAACCCTCGAGTTGATAAAAGTTGCTTTGCTGCATTACAATAGGCGCACCAATTTGTACTATATATAGTGATTCTCATTAAAATTTTTTATAGATACATGATAGAATGCTTTTATGCATTTTTATTAATAATTGTCTGTATAAATTTTTATTGATGTATAAAAATTTACTCTGAAATATCAAATGTAATCGGACCATTTCCCGAGCACCTTACCCAATAACCAAATCCAGGGCTTATGGAATCTGTATCTATATAGCTACCATTGAATTTAAATACAGTTCCTGGGATAATCAGATTACTTGGATCATCGATCATATCAATTAGAACTGGATATGTAATACCTGATATTAAGTTCCATCCTTCAATTACATCAATCGTCAGTAATGTCAATGCATTTCCTGAAATATTAGCTTCATACTGCAAATTAAATCTTAACCAATAACCAACTCCAATCTGCAAATTTTCGGATGGTTCATATGCACCATCTTCATTAAAAAAGTACAGAGAATTGTTAATAGTATTTTCAAAAATCTGATCATAAAAAGAGATATCACTTGCCACTGATATACCGACCATATTCCATCCATCTAAAATATTTACGCTATATGAAGTTTCCTGCATATAATATTTTGCACCAATATCACTAACAGTGCCGTCCGGGTCATCTAGGTTTGGATCTCCTGCATCAATACATGGTGATTCTAAATGATAATTAAAATTATAATCAGATTGATCAATAAAGAGCGGGTCTAAATAAATATTTCCGATACCAGGTTCAGGAACGCACGGTTCCCAAATATTTCCTCATCCAGGACAATTAGACATATATGTCTCATTATTACCCCATCCGTTGCAGTAAGCTAAATTAACTTCTGCATCTTCTCCTATTATTGCCAAGCCATATATATTATCAATTAGGTTACAATTTCTGATTGTTGTCGATGAATGTTCACCAACCTGAATCCCCCATTCATCATTAATGAAATTACAATCAACAATTTCATGATTTCCGTATCCAGACAAATTAACTCCGTAATATCCACCATTTAGAATTGTAACTCCCTTCAAAAAGATAGACGGTGAATCGTTTTCATCTCCTGACATCCATATCCCAGTTCCACCCTGAAGATCAACAATCGCACCATTTCCTTCAAGGAACACTGAATAAACTGATGTGCCAAATCCGCCTATATAAACTACATTTGGATCAAGAACCATATGTTTATCATAGCCATTGCCGGGCTGAGCACTCTGATATACATCATACAAAGTTTCACCATGAACAATATTTAAGCATATAATTAAACACAAATAAATTTTAAGATTCATAATATATTTACTAATTCAATAATATCATTTTACGTGTAATCATTCTTTTATCAAATGATAATTTATAAAAATAGATTCCTGATGGTACTTCTTTTCCCTTAATATTATTTCCATCCCAATAAATACTGTGATAACCTGCATCAATAATCCCTTTTTGCAAATTTATAATTTTATTTCCTATAACATCGTAGATATCTAAAGAAGTATAGGACTCACTAGGTGTTTCAAAACTAATCATTGTTTTGGGATTAAAAGGATTTGGAAAATTTTGATGAAGTAGAAATCTCTGAGGAATTTTTAATTGTTTATAAATTTCAAATTCCTCAGAATTTGGAATAGAAAGATGTCCATTGCCTGTAATTGTTGTTTGTATATTTGTAGAAATATCAACAAGTTTCCAAACTTGGTTAGGATTTGAAATCTCAAAATAAAGTTCTAAGATACTATCATTAGATTTTATTTCAATAATTCCACTATCAGTGCAATATTTTTTATCTCCTTTAAAGCGAACATCAGAACCATTCTCAGGAGGCTTTGGTGGCAAGCTATAGGACAACCTTTCTCTCTCAGAAACAAATAGTCCTAAATATAATTTAGTTCCGTTTATTGAAATCCAATCTGCCCGTGATGCCCGATCCGTAAAATCAATTATTCTGCTAGCTTGATTAGTCAACAGAATTGCTCCCCCAGTATTTGTTCTAACCCAATATCCTTTTCCAGGATGTATTTCATCAGAGTTTACATATCCAGCACCAGCTTGATATCCATAGTAGGTATTAGGAATTAAGATAGATGAAGGATCTAAAATTTGATCTGTTGAGATAGTAACTGACAATCCTGATATTAAATTCCACCCTTCCATAAGATTTAAATATTGTTCATAGATAGGCAGCCCAGAAATATCGGTTGTTCCATTATTTTGAAAGTGAAGCCAATATCCAACTCCTGGTTCCAGCTCAGACTGAGAAACATATCCGCTTGAACCAAAATTGTATAAAGTATTTTCCGTTGATTCAGGAAACAATATATCAGCCTGATATTCAGGAGTCGTGACTGGATTTCCCACAAGATTCCAAGCAGCGCTATAATCAACACTAATTTGAACTTCAGCATTAATCATATTAAAAATATGTGGGTCTGCTTCTCCAATGTATGGATGATTGAAAATATCTCCATCGGCATTTATAGCCACTAAATAATATGATACTTCACAATCTCCGCTACAAGAAGGGATTAATCCTGAAAATTCATTACCTGTTGTATAATTTAATTGTGCACTTTGATAAGTTGAATTGTTGAATCTATATCTAATATCAGCAATAGTGTCTGAACTATTTTGGCCATCCAAGGAAATTAAAGTTGCAGAGATTTCGATACCACTACCATCGATTGGCTGAATATCTTCTTGTAAGGGTATATGTGATATATAAATCATATCCTTATCTGGAATTCCCTTCGTTCTGCAATGTAGCGCATCAGTGGACTCCCAGCTTCCGGTTAAACCCACTATTTCATAGCCTGGCATAGCCTCTTCATAAGAATCAAGCGCATCATCGTCCCAGGATGAGCCTGTTATAGGAACCAAAACTTTTCCATTTAATATGATTGAATTTGTATAGGGTTGATTATTGGGAGTATATACTCTATATATTTCGTAGGATGTCCCGTAACCGCTAATTTGTGATTCATAATAATCGACAACATCCTCAATCTCATCATACTGTGGATGGCTTTGAGGAACGGAGCGTATAAGTATTTTATCTACATCCAAGAATTTGGCCCAACAATCTATATGATCAATATAAGTATTGTTTGGATCTTCAATAACATCAAAATCGTAAATTCCTAAATAGTCTTCAAATTTGCTTCTTATTTGATTCTGAGTTTGATTAGAATTTTCTTCAAAAACTAACGTAGAAGAAGCAGACACACCCATCCCATCGGTCATGTAATTTCCTCCTGCCGTTTCAACGTCCATTCCATAAAGTTCAACTTCCAAAAATTCTGAGACTCTAATTGGAATGTCATCATCATTCGGACGTTGCGGTCGATTATAAGGAAAGTTTACAATCGCCAAATTATAATTTCCATCAATAATATACCATGGCCCGTAATCTCTTGTCCAATATGAATCTGAGGGCGCTATTAAAAAATCGCAATTATTAAGATTCACTCCGTAGGAATTATATTGGTTTGTAACATAACTTTGCTGACCGCTAGATGAGACAATAGTTGTTACCCTAGTATTTTCAGACATCTCTGCAATTACCGCATAGGAGATACCAAATGGGTATCGTATAAGGACACCTTCCATTGGTGCAAATTCAGGGATATTTATAACTGGCCCAGGGGGAGGATCTGTTTCATAAAAATCTCTTTCAATTGTCCCTTTATTATTTTCTTCCTCTGGAGTGAGCCAATGAGGAAAAGAGTTAGGATTCTTTAGAAACCACTCTTCTGTTTTTTGATTTAAATCTACATTTGGCCCTGACTGACTATTAAGAATATTGAGACCAGTCATAATTAGTACTAATAAACAATATATATATGACCTATTAATCATCACGATATATTATAAAATATTATTGAATAAATATCATTTTTTTCATATCCTGAAATGTTTCAGTCTCAATTGTATACAAATATACACCAGAAGAAACATGAAATCCATCATCAGAGACACCGTCCCATGTAACCGTATGAAACCCTTCAGAGAAGTAGCCAGAAATAAGTGTGGATATTTTTTGGCCCATTAAATTATATACCGAAATATTCAATTCAGTAGAAACTGGCAATCCAAAAGAAATAATTGTTTTCGGGTTAAATGGATTTGGATAATTTTGCTCTAACACAAAATTTTGAGGGAGCTCTGTGACCTTCTTTAGCATAAATTGAAAATCCTCACCTATAAACTCAATATTCTGATCTGGGCCAATTTGATAGACTTGATTTGTCTTTAAATTAATTAGCTCCCAATTTTGATTACTTTTCATATTTTTTGTGGATATGATTAATTCTGCTTTATTATTCATAACACTAATAATTCCTGTATTCTTACAAAAGATAAGATCTGTTGAGAATCTCACGTCAAAACCACCAATAGGAGGTTTAGGTGGCAAACTATACTGCACAGCTTCATTATCTCTAATATCTACATCAAAAAATAGTGGTTTTCCATTAAATGTTATTGAGCTAGCATTTTCTAATTTATTTTCAAATTGACTCGTAATCTTTCCTCTAACTAAAGATGAAAATTCAATTTCACCTGAACCAAAACTACGCAACCAATATCCATACCCAGGATTTATCGCTTCAGAAATCATATATCCATTTTCTGAGTAACCGTATGTTGTATTGGGGACAATTAAACCATTCTCATCAATGATATTTTCTAATAAAATTGGATCAGAAAATCCAGAAATCATATTCCATCCTTCCAAAAGCTCTATGGTTAAACTTTCAACGGAATTACCTGACAGAGTAGAAATTTCAGAATCTTCAAATCTGAGCCAATATCCAGTTCCCATATCTAAATAGCTATTCACCTCATATCCCTGAGGACCAAATGAATACAATGTATTTTCAATTGAATTTGGGAAAATAGATAGATAGCTCATATCATCATAAATGAACGGACTTCCTATCATATTCCAGCCCTCATTTATATTCACAAAAATTTCATTCGCATTTTCCCCAACAGTGAAAAATACTTCAATAATATTAAAAGAACTAAATGGGTCATTCGAAGAGATCGCTATTTCACCAAAATAATCCCCCTCAACAAGTTCCGTTGCATCACATAATACAGAAATATGACTACTTTCTTGAGGTAAAATAGTTCCTGAATATACATCAAGTGATAGCCAGTTATTTTCAGGAGCCGAAGATTCTACAGTCATTACAATATTTGTTGCCTGGTGACCTCCATCTCCATAAGTATCTTCAAGCCAAAATGACCATATACCTGGTAATAGCTCACCAAAAAAACTATCCAAAACGATAGAATATGTACCCGCACTTAGTCCATTGGCAATTTCAACAGTTGTCCCTGCAGGGGATGTTACCCAAAATGAGCCCTCAGCAGGCCACCAATCTGTTTCCCAATTAAAAGACATTGTCATATTACTTATAGCTATATTTGGTTCAGAGATCTCAAAGTCTACCCAATTTAAATCTAGCAATGTATTTGTATTCCAATCATATTGATTGGGACTTTCCGGAATATTAAAATCATATTCATCTCTAGCACCACTTGCAGAATGTGATAAAGTATATAATAAATTTGCCTGACCTATATTTTCTATCATAAATGTTTGAGTATCAGTCTCGCCGGGAAAGACATTAGAAGCTAACACTTCAGGTTCGACATATATTTGCGGTAAAGCGGTTGGACTAACTGTCGGAAACAGAATATAGTCAAGCCATGCACAGTCATCGCCCTGTGTATCCCATCCATCTTTAATATAGGACCATGTAAATGTGTGCTCACCTGATGATACAGGATAAGAGACAGAGCTCCACGCCACTTCTCCCGACCACTGTCCCTGAGCTGTACCATCAATAAAAAATTTAAGAAAATCATTGTTAGGGGATGATGATACTTTTCTGTAAAATAGAATTTCCCCAGCTTCCAATACATCTAATGTAACAGATATTTCAGATGTTTGATTGTCATAAATAGTTCCAGACCTAGCAGAAAAATTACCTTCAAATGATTCATTGGAGATTTCCCAATCTGATTCACCCGTTAATGACCATGGATAGAGATAAAATCCTCCACTTTCAAAATCCTCTAAAACCAATCCAACACTAACCACAAAAGAATCAAAATAATTAAAGCCAAGTTCGCTTGAACCATTCACGAAAAATTCAGCGCTATATCCTAAAGGTGTATCCTCTCCGGCTTCAATCTCAAAGTTAAATGCTACAACAGAACCAACATTTAGTCCATCTCCATCTGAATTAGAATTTATAACATTCACAAATGGGTTATTTGATTCCAAAATTAAATCTAGCTGATCTAAATCTGACCCTCCGTTATTTTCAATTAATATTTCTATATCTGCAGTTTCTCCAGCATCTAATATGTTGTTTCCATTATCATCATTCTGAATCATTATAGTATTAACAAATAGATTTGGTGCAAAGGCATTCATTGTAATATCAGACACCCAGTTATTATTATTTGAATTTATCAGCATTTGACACTCAATATTATATTCGTTCGGCACATTGGGTGAGATTTGAGTTAAAAATGCTGCATCTATTTCAATTGTTTCATTTATATCTATAAAGTTTTCTGAAAAATTTCCATCAATAATTGTTAAAAAAGGATCCTCACTTTCTAGCTCAATCGTAACATCATATGCAGATTCAATTCCAATATTTTCTAGGGAGAAAGAAATTGAAACATTTTCTCCAAATTCTACGATTGAATCGTCACCAGACATAAATGATACATTATTTACCACGAGATAAGGACCGTTTGGCAAAATGACAGTAACAGTTTGAATATTTGTCATTCGATCATAAGCTGTAACAGTTAACGTCAACTCTCCTGGCTCGGTCGGTGGGTCTGCCAAATACAATTCTACACTGCCGGATGAATTGGTATATCCTGACGAAATAAGCTCACCGCTTACAGAGAGTGCGACGAGTGCATCAGAAAATCCAGTAGAAACTGAATAGCTATTGCTCCCAACTAAGAATGTTCCCGTGTGAGATACATTTATAGGTTCTGGAAGGTTAGTTCTCACTTGAAGTGAAGCATCACCAAAGATAATCCATGTAAGAAACATATCTATACCTGACTGCCCATAAGCATCCATCATATTGCAAGATCCATTATACCATAAACCTCCAATACTATGTTTTTGGTCAATTGTTTGATTTGTGGAATAATCATAACCAACAAGAAGATCCATAGCATGATCTTGCGCTCTCATAGGTGGATTCCAGTATTGATTTACCGTTGAGGCGTAGAATGCTACAGCTCCGGTTGGAACCCCTGTGATATTATTGGTAGCCCTCATCCATGACTCTGCGAAGCAGGTATTATTTTCGAATGATCCGTTTACGCAACCTACAGAAATAACATGCGGTAATTCAAAATCATTTTCAAGATCATTGACCTGAGTTATATTTAATGATGCTCCATTACCCCAAGATGTGACAGAGCCATGCCCCGTATAATTGATGATGCTGCGACCATCATTGATTGCGGTAATTCCCTGCTGATCATTTCCACTTGGATCATAAACACCATCAATCTCTGAAAATGTATAATTTAAAAGTTTGTCACGAATTATGGCCAAATGTTCATTATCCATCTCACCATCATCTCCCGGACCCTGGTTGGACCCAATACCAATTCCTTTATTTAGCCAATCTCCTTCTTGGATATCTCTTTCATAGTGAATCGTTCGCTCTACCTGAGTTTCGACCTGACCTATGGTTGATGCAGAGAATCGTCCAACAAATATTTCAGGATAGTTATCATTTCCCTCCAACAATGAGTAACTTGGGTCGGAGCCGCCGCCACCGCCATTGGAAACCATTATTGTTGGTACTTGAGCATGGTCACCTACCAATTGAACAAAGCAAAGGTCACTATCACTTTCATATTCCTGCTGAATAAAATTTTTGATATTATTTGTATTTGATCCTTAATCATTAACTTCATTCAAATCTGTTTGTATACCT
>CAZNQF010000067.1:4511-10288 GCA_964575125.1 uncultured bacterium | reverse complement strand
CGATTATTTTGTTTTACCGTAGATTGGGTTATGCTTAACCAAATACGTACGGGAAGACTTAAATTCCAAAACTTATATGGAGATGAAATGAAAATTCAAAATCTAACAATCTCTCCAAAGCACAGTGATCTGTACCTTCTAAGTCAGAAAATAAAAGGCAAATTTCAGGGATACGGATGGAGGAAAGACGGTATGTTACACAATGGTAATGTAAATTATAAATAATAGATCAAAAAAACTTTCAAAATCGTAGGAACCTGTTTAATTGGAATGAGAAGATTCAATTTTAATAAAATAATAGCAAGTATATTTTTTATCATAATGTTGCTTCATGCACAAAACGAAGTATGTTTTGAGATTGAACAGAACCCAAATGCAGGCGACCCTGCTTTCCAATGTTTTTCCAAATACATAAATATATTGGGCTGTTTTGAGGTGTATGCCCAGCAAAATATCTCCGATGAAAAAGTTCTTCATGTTGCAGCAGTTGTAGCGGAATTACTTGATAATGATGAAGACGGCATAGTTGATGATGAAACACTATTTAATGAACTTCAAAATCAGCAGGCATTGATGCCAGTTTTTACTTATGATGGGAATTCCTGCATGGATGATTTTGAGGATCATTATGATGGAGATGGTGTATCAGCTGTCCTTTTTCGTAATGAGATTGACCCAACCCAGCCTGGCCATTGGGGCGATGATGCAACGGTTGAAGAGGTCCTACACACAATCAATCATGTGGGCCATGTATCCATTTATCCAGATGTATTTGATCTTTCTCCAAACTCTTCAATTATGTCAGATGCTATGGATATAGCCAGAGGAGGACAATTCTTAGAGGTGCCAAATAATTATCCTGAGGAAGCTTGGTACCATTATGATGATTGGACCTGCGATTATGAATGTATGGCTATCGAGTATTTGTATTGGTGTATTGTTACAGATATGGGGATACTTGATGATCCACAAACTTGTGCAGGAATTGCAAATGAATGGGAGCCATGTTCACCAGTATTATTTGAATCAACGGATATCATTATGCATGGAGTCGTGAACAACAGTGATCATAAACTCCCACAGTTCGCTCCTGATGGGAATTATTGTCCGGAGGAAGCATTGGAATTAATCATTCCTTACAATTCAAACTGGAACTTGGTTGGGCTTCCAGTTGTTATCGATAATGCCAACTATCAATTTGTCTTTCCAGAAAGTGTGGAAGGAACTTTGTATTCCTTTGACGGTGGTTATGTTCAGGAAGATGAATTACTGCATGGTTCTGGTTATTGGCTTCGCTTTGAAAATTCTGGAAATGTTAGTATAATTGGAAATGGGTTAAATCAACTTATCATTGAATTAAACCAAGGCTGGAATCTAATCTCTGGGATATCATCAGAAATTGCATTAGAAAATGTGAATGACTCTGGAAACCTCATTGTCGCGGGCACAGTTTATAGTTTTGATAGTGGGTATGTGGAAGTAGATACATTTGAACCTGGAAATGGATACTGGCTCAGGTCATCAGGAACCGGTGTCATAACACTAAATCAAAATTAAAAAGGATGGTCTTTGTGAAATATAAAATTATACTATCGGTATTATTTTTCAATCTCTTATATGGTCAATGAGTGATGTGAACTAACCCCAGCCTCCCGGTCGGGACGGCAAACTCTGGAATTGGTTTAAAGAAGGGAGATTATCTTATTGGAGGTGTACATACGTCTGTATATATTGATTGGGGTCACGATGAGATTCCTGGTGATACAACTGGTAACCATTTTGGTAGTCTAACCTCTCACATAGAGGAGGTTGTATTTAACTATGGATTGAGTTCCAATTGGAATTTAGAAACAACTCTAAGTTTTGGAACCAGACATATGGATTTTGGTAAAGATCCTAATGACCATCATAGGGATGAGTCAAGGGTTGGGGTCGGTGATTTGAAATTGCTGTTGAGATATTTAAAATCTAATATATCGTTTGGACCGGGAAACCGTCTATTTTTTGGGGCTGGAATCATAATTCCATCTGATAATACAATAAAGAAAAATCCATATAGTGGTGGCAAACACACCCATTTTGCAATAAGTGAAGGAGTATATAAATTTATCGGTGAAATGCAATATTTTAAACGGGACAAAGGTCCTATTGTAAGTGGTTTGGTTTCCCAGTGTATTGTACCACTTCATACCAATAAATATTCATTCAAACCTGGAACAGAATTATCATTAACTGGATATTTTTTATTTCAAAAAATAAATTTTTTGGGTGGGTTGCCTCAGATAATGTTAACGGGCTCCAAAAGATCCGCAAGCATATGGCCAAATTATGATGGTACAGGAGAGAGTAATCTTATTTTTAGCGGGGGATTGATGTGGAATCGTAGTAATAACCACTACTCAATTACGCTTGGATATCCGTTTGTAAATAGGCCTGATGTAATAAAAAGTGGTGAAAATGTTGATGGATATGCTCACAGCATCAATATAACTTTAAGTGCTAGGGTTGTATTATCAACAAATGATTAATTTATACTAAGGATAATAGCATTGAAATCATTATATACTTTTGTAATTATTTGTTCTCTCGCCTTTTGTCAAGTAAGCAGAGAGGGAACCCCCAAAAGTTTTATCCATTTATTACCCAGTTCAATAGGAATGATTAAACTGCATCCAGTAGACAAACAAGCTTTGCTGGAGGAAGATAAACGTGCGGGGAAAGATGTGCCTTTTCGTTTTGGGCACGGATTTAAAGTTAGTTATGACCTTTTTTCAAGCGGAACTTGGGAAACGCTATCAAATGGAGACAGAGTTTGGAGGCTGGCTATTGAATCGCTTGGAGCATATTCCATCAATATTATTTATGATGTTTTTTTTATTCCACAAGGGGGAGAATTTTTTGTCTATAGTGAAGACAAATCTTATGTTATAGGTGCATTTACAGAATTAAATAATAAAGATGATAGGATATTTGCTACTCAGCCTGTTCCCGGTGATAAGGTCGTTTTAGAATATAATGAACCGTTCAATGTGTCAGGACAAGGACAAATTCGATTAGAGAAAATAATACATGCTTACAGAAATGTATTTGGGAATAAGGATTCACGTAACTATGGTGATTCAGGTAGCTGTAACAATAACGTAAATTGTTCAGAAGGAGATCTCTGGCAGGATCATAATCGTTCAGTTGCAATGATCTTGACCTCGGGAGGTTCAAGAATCTGTACGGGAGCACTAGTGAATAATGTGAGACAAGACCAAACCCAAAATTTTTTAACTGCTGATCATTGTTTGGGTGGGAATAACAACTGGATTTTTATGTTTAATTATGAAAGCCCTGGGTGCTCTAATCAAAATGGTCCTACAAATCAAACCGTACAAGGATCAACTCTGAGAGCAAGCAGAGCAACTTCAGATTTTGCATTGCTTGAGCTGACTGAAGCAATTCCATCATCGTACAATGTAAATTATGCAGGATGGTCAGCGGTTAATGATACACCCCAAGACCCGGTCTGCATTCATCATCCTTCAGGTGATATTAAGAAAATATCTTTTGATTATGATTCTGGTATTTCTGATGGATGGAATAACAATGACGGATCACATTGGAGAATTGCGAGCTGGGAAGATGGGACCACTGAGCCTGGCTCTTCTGGCGCACCGTTATTTGATGATAACTATAGAATTGTAGGTCAACTACACGGTGGGCAGGCATCATGTTCGTTTAATTTTAATGATTATTTTGGTAAATTCTCTGCATCATGGGATTGGGGCAATGGTTCATCTTCTCGCTTAAAAAACTGGCTTGATCCAGACAATACAGGAACATTAGTTTTGGACAGCTATGATACCGGAGGGGGTTCCCCAGAATTAACATATTCACCTGATCAATTAGAATTCTCTATGGGTCCCGATGAAACAGATAATCAGATAATTATTATTATAAATTCCGGTGGAGAAGGCTCTGTATTATCTTATGAAATAGATGAAAATTCAGGGTGGATTAGTGTAAATCCTGACCAAGGTGAAATAGAAGAGGGCTCATCCCAAAATATATATGTAACTGTAAATACAAATGGGATGAACGAAGGAACATATCAGAGCGTAATTTCCATTACCAGTAATGGTGGAAATATTGACATCCCTATTGTTTTGACCATTTCAGGAACAGTTAACATAAATCAGAATTACGATTATGGATGGAATTTGGTTGGTCTTCCGGTTGAAACTCAATCAAACTTTTATGCGAACCTTTTTCCCTATGCTGTAACAACCACACTATACAGTTTTATTTCAGGATATGGATACCAGTCGGAAGAAAATTTGGTAAACGGTACCGGATACTGGTTGAGAATGTCTCAAAGCAATACGACTGCATTTACTGGTGAAGAGATAAATGCAATTGTAATCCCCCTTTTAGAAGGATGGAACCTTATATCAGGGATTTCCAGTCCGGTTCCCTTGGATAATATTGTTGACCTCTTTGAATTAATAGTACCCAATACTATTTATGGCTATAATTCAGGATATTTTTTACCGGAGGATATAATCCCGGGGAAAGCATATTGGCTAAGGAGCTCTGGAAATGGGAACGTTGGTTTGTATACATCCAATTTAGTTTCAAGCAAGGAAATGGTTACTCAAAAACTTATTTTGATGAAATAAATAAATTAAAGAATAATTACAGATATAACTTATTTTGAAAACAGAATTTATAAAAAAATCAAAAAAAACGAGACAGCAATGAAATTTTCCTATATTTTTTTGATATTCAGTACAATTATTTATTCTCAAGTAAGCAAAGGTGGAACTCCAATAAGTTTTAAAGAATCTCTTTTTTTTCCAATTAAATCAGTTACAATGGAATCATTTGATGTTTCCCCTCTTCTGGAAGAGGATAAAACAGCTGGCAAGGATGTTCCTTTTCGTTTCGGACACGGTATGGAGGTTGCATATGACCTCCAATCAGCAGGGAGATGGGAGATTCTTCCCAATGGTGATCGAATCTGGAGGCTCGCTGTGAAATCACCGGGTGCCTATTCAATCAACATTATTTATGATGATTTTTTTATGCCAACTGGTGGGAAGTTTTTTGTTTACAGTGAAGACAAGAGCTACGTTATTGGAGGATTTACAGAAGAAAATAATAAGATGGATGGAGTTTTTGCAACCCAACCTGTTCCGGGTGACCATATTATTCTTGAGTATTTTGAACCTGCTAGAGTTTCTGGTCAGGGAAGGCTTCGCTTGTGGAGAATCATTCATGCCTACCGTAATATGTTTGGATTTAAGGATTCAAGGGACTACGGAGATTCGGGTAGTTGTAACAACAATGCAAATTGTCCGGAGGGTCTTCCCTGGCTAGATCATAGTAGAGCTGTATCTATGATATTAACATCAGGAGGTTCCCGAATCTGTACCGGAGCTTTGGTGAACAACGTGAGGCAGGACCAAACTCAGTATTTTTTAACTGCAGATCATTGTCTGGGAGGGAATAATAACTGGATTTTTATGTTTAACTATGAAAGTCCAACGTGCACGAATCAAAATGGTCCTACAAATCAAACAGTACAAGGATCTGTACTTCGGGCAAGCAGATCTACCTCTGATTTTGCTTTGTTGGAATTGACTGAAACTATTCCTTCTGCCTATAATGTGAATTATGCAGGTTGGTCAGCTGAAGATATTCCGCCAGTGCAGCCTGTAGCTATTCATCACCCCTCCGGTGATATTAAGAAAATATCATTCGATTATGATGAAGGTGTGTCTGATGGGTGG
>CAZNQF010000067.1:0-4501 GCA_964575125.1 uncultured bacterium | reverse complement strand
CTCCGGCTCACCATTGTTTGATAATAATTATCGGATTGTAGGTCAACTTCACGGTGGTCAGGCATCATGTTCCTTTAATTTTAATGATTACTACGGAAAATTTTCTGCTTCATGGGACTGGGGAGGGAGCTCATCTAATCAATTAAAAGACTGGTTGGATCCTGATAATACGGGTACACTAATACTGGATAGTTTTGAAACAGGTTCCCTTGCAGAACTAACTTACAGTCCTGCTGAACTTGAATTTGATTTTGAACATGGGGAAACCGGGACACAAACATTGATCCTTACTAATACGGGTGAAGAAGAATCCATTCTGAGCTATGTAACTGGTGTTGCATCTTTTTCTAACGTAGGAGGAGGACCGGACTCTTTTGGAATGACATGGACGGATTCTGATATCGAAACAAATATTGTTCATGGGTGGATTGATATTTCCGAAACAGGATCACTTGTTTCATTTGAGCATAATGATAATGCTGAAGGACCTTTTGATATCAGTTTTGATTTTCCATTTTATGGTCAGGAATACAATCAATATATCATCAGTCCCAACGGCTGGATTGGATTTGGAGGAGATATTGTACAGTGGGATAACAGCACTATTCCTTCTTCATCAGCTCCTAGGCCAGCAATTTTTGGGTTCTGGGATGATCTAAATCCGGTGAATAATAATTGTGACGAATATTGTTCCGGAAATGTTTATATCCATAGTAACGCAGAAAGGTTAGTTGTATGGTTTAATGAAGTAGCTCACTGGTGGAACGAATATCCAAATAGCTATTACGATTTTCAGTTTGTCTTGTACCCGTCAGGAGATGTACAGCTAAATTACAGGTCTATCACGGGAACTCATTCCGCTACAATTGGGATGCAGGATTTCACTGGTTCAACAGGGCTTCAGGTTAGTTTCAATAATAACTATATTCATAACGATCTTTCAGTGTGGTTTTCAAAAGGACCAAGTTGGCTCAGCGTATCTCCTGATGAAGGTGAAATTGAATATGGGATATCAGAGAATGTAGATGTCACTGTTAATACCGCCGGAATGGAGCAAGGAGATTATCAGGGATACGTTTCCATCCTTAGTAACGGAGGTTCTGCAGTTATTCCTGTTGGGCTTACCATAGGTTCTAGCACAGCGACTATCTCACAAAATTATTTTTTAGGATGGAATCTCGTAGGTCTTCCTATTGTTCCTCTGTCCAATACGTACCTTAATATTTTCCCCAACGCTGTATTAAATACTCTTTATAGTTATATCTCAGGGGCAGGATATCTGCCTAGTGAAAATCTTGATATAGGAACGGGATACTGGTTAAGGATGTCACAAGATAACACAAATATTTTCAGCGGAACATCGGTGGATGACTTGACTATTTCTTTATCAGAAGATTGGAATCTTGTTTCGGGGATATCTGTTTCTGTTCCGTTGGAAGCTATTTATGATCCCTCAGGGATTATTATTCCCAATACAATCTATGGATACAATTCAGGATATTTTTTACCGGAAAATATTGAACCTGGAAACGGCTATTGGTTAAGAAGTTTTGGATCAGGTGAAATTGTTTTTTTATCTTCTGCAAGGCTAAAAGTCAGGGAACTTATATCATTAGAACCGGAAGATGCTAACACCTTAACTCTAGGTTTGCAAACACTATATTTTGGTAATGAGATTCAAGTAGTAAATCCACTGAGCTACAGCCTACCTCCTAGTCCTCCGGTTGGAGGAAAAGATATACGATTTTCCGGAGATACCAAACTTTGCACTTCTGATGAGTGCGTGATTGAACTGATGAATGATGACAATCCACTTACGTTTGAGATTGATATAAGGGATGGTGAAGAGTGGGAGCTAGCCTCTGTTGTATCAAATAAAATAGATTGGAATGGAGAGATTTTTTTGTTTGGTCAAAACCAATTCACTTTAAATCCAAATGTTGAACAAATTATTTTGAGAAAATCCAAACCTACCTTAATGCCCAGAGAATTTGTTCTTTTTCCAGCTCATCCTAATCCGTTTAATCCTGAAACAATCATACAATTTTCTGTAGGTGTAGAGTTGTTTGATTCAGGAGTTTCATCATCTCCCTCCGCTACATCTCTACAGATTTATGATATCACTGGTAAGTTGGTTAAAACGCTTGTTAATGAAAAATTGGCTTTAGGAAATCACACGGTTAAATGGAATGCATCTGGAATCCCAAGTGGAGTTTATTTTATTTTATTTTCTTCCGGTGGTTTGACAGAAACCCAGAAAATTCTTCTGATGAAATAAAAATCAAATGAGTTACTTCGGTTAATTAGTTCCATATTTTATTGACCACTTCCAGTAGCTGTGCCTCGAAGCTATAAACAATTCCATCTGCTTCCAGCAATTCCTTTAGATCGGCAAAGATAATTGCTAAAGTTTTTTTATCAGTGTAATATATTTTTAATTCCCTTGAAACCGTTTTTAATAAATCAGTTTGTGATTTAAAATCCATGGATTTTACATTTAAAATAGCATTCTGGAGGAGCTCCTCATATCTTGTTTCTAGATGTTTTGGAAAATGTTTTGTAATTATTGATTGAATTTTCTTTTGTTCCTCAAAAACAAGTTGTCGATCGGACAATCCTAGAGTGACAAGGAGGAGGATTAATGACTCCATAGGGGTTCTATTGTTAGAGATCTCCATCTATAAATCTTTATTCATTGTAAGTAAAATTAAAGTAAAAAATGGGTATAAATAATATTTTTACTCATTTTGTTAATAAATTAAAATAGAATTAAATGTCAGATATAATTATAATTACAACATGATTTTAGTTAAATATGAATAAGAAGCCTCTAACAGAAAAATATTATTACATAGTGATTGGTTTAGCTATTTTGTGTTTTGGGTATTCTACATCATTCAATACTCCAAAAGAAGGAGGAACAATAAATAAAATGAATCAGAGAATTGAAAAAGCGACTTTAGGAGGCGGATGTTTTTGGTGCCTAGAGGCGGTCTTAGACTATGTCAGAGGTGTGGTAAAGGTTGAATCTGGATATGCTGGAGGCAACACTCATGACCCAACGTATGAGGAAGTATGTAGAGGAGAAACAGGACATGCTGAAGTGATACAAATAGTTTTTAATCCAGATCAAATTTCTTTTGAAGAACTACTTGATATTTTTTGGCAGGCTCATGACCCCACTACATTAAACAGGCAGGGAGCAGATATTGGGACACAATACAGGTCCATTATTTTAACACATGATGATAACCAAATGGTAATTGCAAAATCATCAAAAATATTTTGGGATAACAAAAAAGTATTTGCCAAAAATATTGTCACTGAAATTAAACCTCTTCTAACCTTTTATCCTGCAGAAAATTATCACCAAGATTATTATAAAAATAATAAATCGGCAGGATATTGTAGGCTTGTTATTAGCCCCAAGATACAGATGCTACAGAAAAGGGATATAATAGATAAGGGTGTAGAGGATTTGGATTAGATTTTTTTATAATATTTTCTAAAAGGAAGCGATAACAACCAAAAGTGAAGTAATCCCGCTAATTCAAATCCTATAAGGTGAAACGGTGCTTCTCCAATAACAAAAGGGTTCTCTACCTCTGGTGGTGAATTGATATACATATAATTTGAGTCAAGGAGAAAATTTAATAATCCAACTATAGGGAGAAATAATTGGGACCACAAAAATATTTTTAACCAAGACCCTTTGGAAGGTTTCATTCTGAAAATAAATGTACAGTAAAGAGCAGAAAAAATGATACCACCATGAGAAATATAATAATCCAGAAATAACCACCCCTGCATCCCAAGGGTAAACTCAGGAGTGACAATAGAAATATATCCACCGGAAATACCCCAGAAAAATAGTAATTCATATAATATTTGATTTCTGGTAATCAAAACAATTCCTGAAAGAATGGCGGAAATTCCACATAAATGAATAGGTAAACTAGATTCTAGAGACCAAACACCTAGGTGAATTTGATAAAAATGAATCGAAACACTTCTCAAGATAAAAAATATACCAAACACATATGCAAGTTTTAGTTGGAGATCAGGTTGAAGCTTCATCCCAAAGTAAATGATGGAAAAAATGATTGCTACAGTTGAAACATTAGTTGTCCACCACAATCTACCAAAAAGTTCAATAAATTCATGTTGAATCATAATTGTGATTATCTCAGTTTATCTGTAAATTATGATTATATTAGTTTACATTTGAGTACACGTATTTACGAAAAAAAATAATTAAGACCTAATGTAGTTTTGAACCTTCTACCTTTTGTATTTTTTAAGAGAAGATTTAATCATTAAAAATGGATATAAGAAAATGAAATTGAAAAATATAGTTTTAACATTATTGTTTTTGACTGGTTTATTAATTTGTCAAGATATTACCTCCCAAAAAGCAGAGGGAGTATAGTGCGTAAAAGCAACGGCCGTAGATGGTAGATAAATCCTATTTTATGTTGATGGAACTTGGATCTTCGCCCCA
>CAZNQF010000066.1:9137-10305 GCA_964575125.1 uncultured bacterium | reverse complement strand
AATCATATGCTTTAAATGTAATGGTTTCACCATTTTGATTACCGTAAAGTGTGATTCCAAATACAGTTTGACCGGTTGGTGGAAAAATGATTCCATCTGTTTTTACACCTCTGCATTCATCCCCTGAGAACGCAGCAATTATATCTGTACCATCGGAAGATTCTACATCATCAAAAATTAAAACCCCTGTCATGGAAGCTGTGAATTCATATTCAGAAGGATTTACACTCCAATTAGGTGGGTCAGATAAACCAATTGAAAGAATAAATAAAATAAAAATAAGTTTGTGTATTTTTTTCATAATAGCTCCTGATTTCTGTTATCCCAATACTCTTTTTTAATAAAAACATTACTCATTTTATACCAATTTTTGATAGTTTCTCTATACAATTTTAATTTACTTTTTTAGGCCATACAAAATATATTTCCATTCTATGTCAAATAAACCACAGAAACCGCTGACCAAAAAAAAATCAACCACTGTCAGATGGACAAAAAATGCAGATGATCGTTTATTAACATTAGAAAAACAAATTAGTGAAATAGAAAAAAAATTAGAAACCCTTATCAAAACATACTCACCAAAACAAAAATCCAATAACCCTTCACGAGTTGTATATTCGATAAGGAAAAAAGCATGAAAAAACGTGTAGTAAATGTCACGAAAGTATCAAAGACCGTTGATAAACGATTGGAAATGCTGGAAAAACGCTTGGAACGAATAAGTAAAATGATCTCGCACTTAGAAAAGGTATTAAATCAAAATAAAACTGCAGATTCTTCAAAAACAATTTCATATACCATCCGAAAAACATCTTGATTTTAGTTTTTTCAAAAAGATAGTTCTTAATAAAAGATATAGAATAAAAATATTATTATTCTATTTTACAACTGTGATCTGTGATTTTCTAACAGTATTACCGGCATTCATAACTACGGAATAAGATCCGCTTGATAATTTCCGGCTGTTCAGTTTCAACTGATAAAACCCCGCAGGCTTAATATCATGAACGGGATGCAAAACTTCCCTTCCTTTTATATCATAAACACGAATATCAACCAATGTATTATGTTTAACGGTATAATTTAATTTTGATACAGGATTGAACGGATTTGGGAACGCCTTAGATAAACTAAATTCCTTGGGCACCCCTACACCCTACCGCCT